>DASTBC010000303.1 GCA_035712245.1 Candidatus Eisenbacteria bacterium | reverse complement strand
AGCGCATCGAGTGGGACAACTACCGGACGTGGGTCACGGACTACGAGCTGAATGAGTACTATCCGATCCTCTAGGACGCATCGCGTGCGGCACGCGCTCGTCGCGGGGGCGCTCGCGCTCCTGCTCGCGGTGTCGCTCACGGGCACGGGCTGCACCACCAAGACCACGTCGACCCAGGGGGGCGCCGTCGGAACGGCGGCGCCCGCCTTCGCGCTTCCGAACCTCGAGGGGAAGACGGTCCGAAACACCGACCTCCAGGGCAAGGTCGTCCTCCTCAACTTCTGGGCGACCTGGTGCCCTCCGTGCCGTGACGAGGTTCCCGACTTCGTCCGGCTCCAGTCGAAGTACCGTGACCAGGGCCTCGAGATCGTGGGCCTCTCCCTCGATCACGGAGGCGCGCAGGACGTCCGCCCGTTCGCCGACGAGTACAACGTGAACTACACGATGCTCATCGCGAGCCAGGAGACCGCCGATGCCTTCGGCGGGATCCAGGGTGTCCCCACGACGTTCGTGCTCGACCGGAAGGGGACCATCGTGAAGCGGTTCGTGGGACGCGCGCCGGCCGAGGCGTTCGAGGAGGCCATCCGGCCGCTCCTCGCCCAGCCGGCGACGTAACTCCGGCCGATCGCGGGGGCGACCACGTTGTTCGACGCGGCGCAGAGCCAGGTCTCGCTGATCGCCGCCTTCTTCGCGGGCGTGGTCTCGTTCGTCTCCCCCTGCGTGCTCCCGCTCGTGCCGTCCTACGTCACGTTCATCACCGGTCTCTCGTTCGATGAGCTGACCGCCGCCGACCAGCGGGCGCGCGTCCGCCGGCTCACGCTGATCCACTCGCTCGGCTTCATCCTCGGCTTCTCGCTGGTCTTCATCGCGCTGGGAGCGACGGCCACCGCCGCAGGTCAGTTCCTCCGCGCCTACCAGGACACGCTCCGCGTCGCCGGAGGCATCCTCATCATCCTCTTCGGGATCTATCTCACCGGGCTTCTCAAGATTCCCGCGCTCTCGCGCGAACGGAAGATGCGTCTGAGCGGGAAGCCGCTCGGCGTGCTGGGATCGATTCTGGTCGGAATCACGTTCGCCGCGGGGTGGACGCCGTGCATCGGACCGATCCTGGCATCGATCCTCCTTTACGCGAGCACGGCGGAGACGGTGGGAACGGGCATTCTCCTCCTCAGCGTGTACTCCCTGGGCCTCGGGATCCCGTTCCTCCTCGCCTCGCTCGGCATGAACTCGTTCCTCGCCGCGTCCCGCGGCCTTCGCAAGTCGCTCCACACGATCGAGGTCGTCAGCGGCGTCGTGCTCATCGTGTTCGGCGTCGCGCTCGTCACGAACCTGTTCTCGATCTTCGTTTCCTTCCTCGCGAGGTATCTCCCCGCGGTCGGATAGAGCCGCGCGCGGCATTGCGAAACGCGTGAGCGGGGCGTCCGGCGGGCACCTTGCAACCCCTTCCATTTCCACGCGTTGAAGCATTTCACGTAAACATCCCGGGGCCCGAATCCGATACCTGCTCGTGGCCGGCGCAGGGACGTGGCGCCGGGTACGCGCCCATTCACTCGGAAGGGAATCCGTTTCGGAGCCGCGCCGCATCGGGGGTCGAGACCATGCCGACACAGACACGGAGAACCCTTCCCGGCGAGATCACGACGATCGGCGAGCGGCCGCTCCCCGGCGCGCTCGCGCTCCTCACCGGCCTGAACCACGTCGCACGGTCCCTCGTCCTGTCCGGACCCGAGGAAACCTCCCTGGTCCAGGTGATCGAAGGCACGAAGCGCATGCTCCGCCCCGACGGCGTCGCGATCCTGATCCGCGGCTCGCGGGGAGAGTACGCGTTCCGCGCCTCGGACGGCGTGCTGGCCGAGTGGTCGGGCTTCCTCTTCTCGGGGAGCGCCGCCCGGCAGCTCGACGAGCTGATCGAGCGCGACGCGGTGGTCCTCCTCAAAGGTCGGAAGGGCCGCTGGGGGCGCGAGTTCCTCCTCGTGGAGGACATGCACTGGGGAGCGATCGCTCCGATCCACTCGCAGGGAGAGGCGATCGGCGCGCTCCTGGTCCACCATGCGTCGCCGCTTCCGTTCCGGCCCGAGCACGTCGCCGCGTTCCAGGGTCTCGCGACGCTCGCGGGAGTGGCGGAGCGCGAGGACCGGCAGCGGGCGCGCCAGGAAGACCTCTTCATGAGCGTGATCGTGTCGCTCACGATGGCGCTCGAGGCGAAGGATCCGTACACCGAGGGACATTCGGTGCGGGTCGCAGCCTACTCCGAGGCGATCGGCAAGGAGCTGGGACTCCCGCCCGAAACCCTCGATATCGTCCACCGCGCCTGCCTCGTGCACGACGTGGGGAAGATCGCGGTCGACGAGAACATCCTCGGGAAGAGCGGCGGATTGAGCGAGCGCGAACGGGAGAAAATGGACATGCATCCTCTCATTGGCGAGAGCATTCTCCGGCCGATCGCGATGCTCGGTCCGCTCCTTCCCGGAGTCCGTTCCCACCACGAGCACTTCGACGGCACCGGCTATCCGGACGGGCTCGCGGGAGAGGCGATCCCGATCGAAGCGCGCATCATGGCCGTCGCGGACGCGTTCGACGCCATGACGTCGAACCGTCCGTACCGCGATTCGCTGCCGGAGGAGGACGCCCTCGCGGAGCTGCGCGCGAACGCGGGCACGCACTTCGATCCGAGGGTGGTCGCGGCGTTCGAGCGGATCTATCCCGCCGTGAAACGGACGCTCACGAACCTGCGTCCACGGATGCGGGAGGAGTCGGCGCCGGAGCGCGCGCCGAGGTAGAAGGGACCGCTACTTCGCGCGGGCCTTTCGGAGCCGCACGCGCGTCCCCTTGTCGTCGCGGGTCTCGAACGAGACGTCGTCCATGAGGGATCGCATCAGGAAGAGCCCCCGCCCGTGGAGATCGAGGAGGTGCTCCCCCTCGGTGGGATCCGGCACGCGAGACGGATCGAACCCTTCCCCGTAGTCGTCCACCTGCACCGCGATCTCCCCCGGAGTCACGACGAACTCGATCTGCACGGACTTGTGGTCGGAGAACACGTTCCCGTGCTGCACGGCGTTCGTGCCCGCCTCGATGACCGCGATCTGGAGGGCCTGGACGAGCTCCTCGTCGAGGTGGTGCCGGCGGCCGAGGTCCTCGATGGCGGCGTGGATCTGCGCGAGCTCCTCGAGGCGGCTCGGGATCGAGAGGTGGACCACGTCCTTGGAGTTGGCGTCCGGATTCGGGGAGGACCCGCCCATGGACGGTACTGTACCAGAACCGACAGAGCGGGACTCGCGGGATGAAGCCGCGCCCGACGAGGCCAGGTGCGATGCAGGGGCCCCGTTCGATCCGTAGGCCTTGAGCGCCACGAGGGTGATGTCGTCGATCTGCTCGGCTCCGTCCGTGAACCGGGAGACCTCGTCCGCCACTTCCCGGATGATCTCGTCCGCGGTGAGCCGGTCCGGCAGCCGTTTCACGACCTCGAGGAGACGCTCCTCGCCGAAGTCCTCTCCGAGCCGGTTCCGGGCATCGGTGATGCCGTCCGTGTACATGAGGAGCGTGTCCCCGGGCCGGAGCACGGTGTCGGAACCCGTGTACGTGTGTTCCGGCTCAATCCCCAGGGGGATTCCTCCCTGGTCCAGGACTCTGCATCCACCCTCGGAGGAGCGAAGGATGGGGTAGTTGTGCCCCGCGTTGGAGGAGGAGAGGCGGAGCCCGTCCGCTGACACCTCGGCGAGGAAGCAGGTCGCGAACCGGTCCTCGGGCGTGGCCTCGTGCACGAGCCGGTTCAGCCGCTCCATGATCACCCCCACGGGCTGGCGGTCGAATGCCTGGGTCCGAATCGAGGCCTGGACCATCGAGGCGAGGAGCGCGGCCGGCACTCCTTTTCCCGCTACGTCGGCGATGGCGACCAGATACCGGTCGGGACCCAGCTGCACGGTGTCGTAGTAGTCGCCGCCGACGAACTTGCTGGGCGCGTTCAGCGCCGCGAGTCCGAAGCCCGACGTCTGGGGGAGCTTCGTCGGGAGCGATTGCTGCTGGATGCGCCGCGCCACCGAGAGCTCCTCCTCGAGGATCGACTTCTCCAGGCTGTCGCGGTAGAGGAGCGCGTTCGTGATCGCCACGCTCGTCTGGTTCGCGAGCGTCTGCAAGAGCTCCAGCTCCACCGCGGTGTACCGCGTTTCGGTGATCTTGCGGCCGAGCGAGATGAAGCCGAGGAACGCGCCCCCGTACCGAAGCGGGAGGATCACGTACGGCTCGGTCGCGAGGACCGGCCGCACGTCGGTCTCGACCCCGCGGTCGGCCGCGAGCGGCGCGATCTCCTCGCGTCGCAGGAGATCGCTTCCGTCGAGGAGCCGGATGAGCGGGTCGCGTGGGATCGCGGCGATCGCGGCAAGATCCACGCCCCCTCCGGATCCGCGCGCGAGCGGCTCGCGTGGTCCCGCCGCGATGAGGAGCACCGTGGTGCGGGCGGGCACTCCCTCCCGGAGCGAGGAGAGGAGCTTCTCGGCGAGGGTATCCAGGTCGAGGACGGTGAGCACCTCGCCGCTCACCCGGCGCAGGAGCGCTCGCGGGTCGCCCCGGTCCCGGAGGAACACGCGGTCGAGGGCTTCCTCGAGCCACGAGAAGACCGGCTGGAAGAGGACGAGCGAGATCAGGAGGAATGCCGTCTGGAAGACCGTGGTGTCGACCGCCGTCACCGACGCCAGCATGGCGTCGAGCCGCCGCACGATCAGGATGTAGACGCCGAACAGGAAGACCGAGGTCACGCCGTAGAGCACGGATTTCCGCGCGATGACGTTCGCGTCGAGGAAGCGGTGGCGGACCATCGCGTACGCGATCGAGCCCGAGCCGAGAATCAGCGCGGAGACGATGAGGGTCGAGCGGGTGAGGGGCTGCCAGTAATGGTTGAAGAGCGTTGGAAGCGGCACCGCGAAGGCGTAGAGCGTCGCGCACGACGCGAGCCCCGCGAAGATCGTTCCGACCTGGCGGCGCACCCTCGTGTTGTGGGTCTTCCGGAAGCTGGCCCAGAGGAGGATCAGCGCCAGCACGATGTAGACGATGTTCACCAGCGAGAAGAGGATCTGGTGGAACCGGAGGATCATCTCGAACGGGATCCGTCCGTACGTGACGAGGATCCCTCCGAGCGGATTCTTGGAAGCTTCCGCTCCGACTCGCGCCCAGAACGCCGTCTGTGAGGAGAGGAGCATCAGCACGAAGTGGAAGACGTGCGGCGCGAAGATCCAGAGCGAGGCGAAGGGAATGCGCCGGAAGAAGCGGTTCTCCGTCGGGAAGACGCACGCGAAGAAGAGGAGCGACGGGAAGAAGATCTCCCAGAGATAGTTGAACGTGCGGAGAAAATCGTTCGCGGCGCCACGTCCGCCGCTTCCCTCGAGCGAGTCGAGCAGGAATCCGATCGACCCCAGGACGGAGCCGATCCCGCTCGAGAAGAGCATGAGGGCGGTCGCGCGGTTGGCGCGCTCCCGCGGCGCCTCGCGCAGGATCACGATCCCGAGCAGGAACACGAACGCGCCCACCATGAGGTAGACGAGGGCGAGCGGTGTGTTTCCGACAGGAGCCGCGTTCATGTCATGGTGCCGGGCCCCGCGCGCGGCCGGCGGCTCGGGGTTCGCCGCCGACCGGGGTCAGCGCCCTGCTTCCACCTCTCCCGGAAGGAGCGTCGCCGGCGCGAGGAGCAGGGGCTCTCCGGGCCGGTCGATCAGTTGCTGTAGGACTTGGGTCTCGTACGTCACCGGCAGCCCCGTCTCCATGGTCTCTTCGCGGCCGTCGAACATGCCGGCCAGGAAGGACGGGAGCCGGAAGAGACCCGGCTTCGGGTACTGCGTCACGACCATGTCCTCGCGGGAAGGGATCCCCTCCCGGATACGGGCCGCCTCGATCGCGTCGTCGAGCCCGCCGAGCCGGTCCGCGAGATCGAGCCGGATCGCCTCGCGGCCCATGTAGACCCGTCCCTCGGCGATCTCGCGCACGCGTGCCTCGGGAATCTGGCGCGCCGACGAGACGTGCGTGACGAACTCGTCGTAGAGATCCGTGAAGAGGCCGCGTATCTGCTCCCGTTCGGACGCCGTCAGGTTCCGTTCCGGGAGCTTCGCTCCGAGGAGGGGAATCCGGAGACCGCCCATCAGGTCCGCGCTCTTCCCGCGCTGGACGTGGTCCGAGGTCATCCCGTGCTTGTCCCCGAAGCCCTTGTTCCAGACCCAGCCCCCGATCACGCCGATCGAGCCCGTGACCGTGAACGGGGTGGTCAGGATCGTGTCCGCGTCCATGCTGATCCAGTAGCCAGCGCTCGCGGCGACGCGGCCCTGGCTCACGATGACCGTCTTCCCGGCCTTGCGGAGCGCGCGGATCTCGCCCGCGACGAGATCGGAAGCGAGCGGGTCGCCGCCCGGCGAGTCGGCGCGGATCACGACGGCCTTCACGCGGCGGTCCTTGCGGTACTTGCGGAGCTCCTTCGAGGTGGCGCGCCCCTTGATCCCCTCGTCCATCGCGCACACGCCGGTCGCGTACACGACCGCCACGGTCGGCTCGGGTCCCCACCGCTCGTCGGGCTGCCGGCGAAGCGCCTCGAGCGTGCCCGCGGAGAGGAACTGCGCCCGGGACCGTCCCAGCGTCTTCGCGGCCGCGCGGAGGTCGTCGCCCCGCCCGATCGCGTCCACCCATCGGAGCTCCTGGAGCCGCTTCGCGGTCAGGAGCGGCTCCTCGTCCACCACGCGGTCGAAGGCGTCCCGCGAGACCGCTCGCCCTGCGGACACGACCGCCGACGCGACCTCGTCGTACACCGCATCCACCAGCGCCTGGTTCTGCTCCCGGTCGGCGGGCGACATGTCCGTTCGCGAGAGCGCTTCGAGCGCGGACTTGTAGCGGTGATAGCGCCACTCCTCGAAGCCCAGGCCGAGCTTCTCGAGCGTTCCCTTGAGATACGTCCGGGAGACCTGGACGCCGGGCATCACCAGCATGCCCCTGGGATCCATGATCACCCGGTCCGCCACGGAGGCCAGGTAGTACTCGGCCCCGCCGAGCCGGTCGACGTACACGACCACCTTCTTGCCACGTCGCCGGGCCTGCTCGAGTTTCGTCCGGATCTCGAAACTCATCGAGGCGTTCGCGTCGTACCCGGAGAGATCGACGATGAAGCCTCCCACGGTGGGGTCGTCGATCGCGAACTGCATCCGCTCGAGGAGCGGCAGGAGCGGCACGGCCTCCTTGTCACCGAACCGGTACGCCTGGTAGACGGGATGTCCCTTCAGGCCCATCTCGATCCAGCGGCGGTTCCGGTTCAGCCGCCCGTCGAGATCGAAGCCGCGCTGGGGCGGATTGAAGCGGATCGCGTAATTCGTGCTCCCGAGATCCCCGCTCGTGTACTGGGGCGCCGCGCGGAACGCGGTGCGCTGGAGATTGATCCCGAACGTGACCTGGACGCGGTCGTCCTCGCGCCACCGCGCGGCGGCCTCGAGGCCCGGGATGGGCCGGATCGCGACGCCTCCAGAGAGCGGACCGTCGTCCAGGCGGTCGCCGCGGCTCAGCGAGTAGTCGCCGAAGAGGAGGAGCCGCGGATCGCCCAGGGGCCGGATGCCGATGTCGGCGACGCCGTCGATGTCGCCGCCGCTCAGCGCGAACCGGATGTCGGTGCCGTACGTGAGCCACGACGCGGGACGCGTGATGCTCCCGAAGCTCAGGAAGTTCTCGCGCTGGAACGCCGCCTTGCCGGGACCGGAGAATCCGAAGGCGAATCCGCCGTAGGTGTCCCCGGTGCCGCTTCCCATGCCGATCTGCCAGTCGGTGACGTCCGCGAATCCTTCCGGCGTGCGCGCGTCGCGGCGCCGGACGCTCACCCCGAGCCCTTCTCCGAACGAGAGACCCCAGTTGTCCATGTGGTTGGGACGGACGTTCTCGTCCGACCAGAAGAAGCTCATCTCGCCGCGTTCGAGGACGCCCCACTGCGCGGGGTTGAAGATCGCGCCGATCGCGCCGTCGTCCGTGGATGGCGTGGTGGCGAGGATCGAGGATTCCTCGGAGTAGGGGGCGAGGCCTTCCCAAGCGAGGGCCCGAGGGCCAGGGAACACGAAGACCCCCGCGGCCGCGAGGGCAGCCACGAGGGCGGGGACGCCGAGCCGCTGACGCCGTGCGCGCTTCATGGCTCCATCTTCTCGATCATGTCCTGTGCCTTGCGAACCCTCGGGTCCTGCTTCGAGGCCGGGCGCTCCTTCCAGCGGGCGTAGAGGGCGCTGGCCCCGAACAGCACGAGCACCATGGTGATGGAGAGCCATCGCGGAACCTCCCAGCCGATGACGTGGATCGCGTGCAGGTACTCGATCATGAGCTTCACGCCGACCCAGGCGACGATCACGTACGCGCCGTCCACGATCGCGGGATACCGGCGCACGATTCCGAGGAGCTGCCCGATGAGCATCCGCATCGCGATGATCCCGAGGACCCCGCCCGCGATGATGACCCAGAGCTTTCGCGACATGGCGACCGCGACCAGGATCGAGTCGATCGCGAACACGATGTCGGTCAGCTCGACCCGGACCACCGTGCTCCAGAAGGCCGAAAGGCCGAACATCGTGGCGATCACCCGAGGCGCGCCGGCCTGAACCTCGTCCGGGCGGTGCGTGAAGTGCTTGAAGGGCAGGTAGAGGAGATAGAGCGCCCCGACCAGCTTCACCCAGTCCAGGTCGATCAGATACGCGGCGAAGAGCGTGCAAATGATCCGGAAGGCGAAGGCGCCCAGGATCCCGTACCGGAGCGCGCGCTTCTGCTGCTCCGGCGGGAGCGGGAGCACGAGGACCGCGAGGACGAGCGCGTTGTCGGCGCTCAGGGCCCCCTCGAGGAGGACGAGGAGGCCGATCGTGATCAGGTCATGGACTTCGATTCCAAAGGGCATGGGGGGAGGACTTTACAGGAAATTGGGGCTCATGGGGCGAGCGATGGAAACCGCCTTCGGCGAGCCTCCGCAGAGGAGTGCCGGTCAGGGGTCCCGCGAGCGCGCGGTCGTCGCCGAGCTCGAACATGCTCTGGAGCATGCTGAGAAAAGCTCGAGGGACTTGCGGAGTTCTCAAGTTGCTGCGCAGCAGGTTGAGTTGACCTCTCGTCAAACAACCAGCTCGCGTTTGGTGCATGCGCTAGGGCGTCAACCTTCGTGTCAAGTGTCAACGAAGGAACTGGCCGTACGGCCAGTTGGATGAAGCTAACGAAACGTACTGCGTTCCATCCAAGGGGTCAGCAGTGCGCCGATCTAGGCCCGGGTCTTTGTTTCGGAGGGCGCGGGCACGGCCGCGGGCGCGTACATGTGCGTGACGTAGTCCTTCATCATGCGCCGGGCGGCGAACATGGGAATGGTGGTCTGCATGATGCGCCGGACGAAGGGAAGCCACCCTCGCGGAATCCCGTCCGGGCCGCGGTCGTAGTAGAGAGGCACGATCCGCTTCTCGAGGACTTCGTAGAGCTCGTTCGCGTCGCGCGCGTCTCCCTCATCCCCGTCCGCGGCCCCTCCGAACGCCCAGCCGTTCGTCTCGTCGTACCCCTCGATCCACCAGCCGTCCAGAACGCTCAGGCTCGGAACGCCGTTCAGGCCGGCCTTCATGCCGCTCGTGCCGCTCGCCTCCAGGGGAGGCCGGGGATTGTTGAGCCACACGTCCACGCCCTGCACGAGCCAGTGCGCGGCGTGCATGTCGTAGTCCTCGAGGAGCGCGATCCGCCCTGCGAGCGCGGGATCGCGCGCGGCGCGATAGACGGCCTGCAGGAGGTCCTTGCCGCCTTCGTCGGCGGGATGCGCCTTTCCGGCGAAGACGATCTGCACCGGACGGCGGAGATCGTCGAGGATCGCGCGGAGCCGGTCCGGGTCGCGCAGGATCAACGTGGCGCGCTTGTACGACGCGAACCGGCGCGCGAAGCCGAGCGTGAGGGCGTCGGGCTCGAGGAGGGAGCCGAACGCGACCGCCTGGTCGGCCTCGAGGTCGTGCGCGGCCCACCGCTGGCGGATCCGGTCGTGGAGGAAATGGAAGAGCCCCGCCTTGAGGCGGCGCCTCGTCTCCCACAGGACGTCGTCCGGGATCTTCGCGACCCTCTCCCAGAGCTTGGGATCGTCGTGGCGCTCGAGCCAGTTCTCGGCGATGTGCTTCCGGAAGAGCCGGTCCATCTCGCCCGCGGTCCAGGTGGGCACGTGGACGCCGTTCGTCACCGACCGGATCGGAGTCTCCTCGGGCGTGCGCTCCGGGAAGAGCGACGTCCACATCGCGCGCGAGACCTCGCCGTGCTTCCGGCTCACCGCGTTCGCGTGCGCGCTCAACCGGAGCGCGAGCGCGGTCATGTTGAAGGCGTTCCCCCAGGGCGCGGGATGCGAGGCCAGGCCGAAGAGGCGCTCGCGGTGCGGATCGAGCGGCTCGCCGTAGCCCTCGATGCTCTTGAAGTAGCCGCGCACCAGGTCGAACGAGAACGCGTCGTGTCCGGCGGCCACCGGCGTGTGGGTCGTGAAGACCGTGGTCGCGCGCACGTTCTCGACCGCGCGGTCGAACTCCACGCCGGCCGCGAGCTTCTCGCGCACGCGCTCGAGCATCATCATCGCCGTGTGGCCCTCGTTGCCGTGCCACACGGCGGGCTCGATCCCGAGCGCGCGGAGCACCCGCACGCCTCCCACGCCGAGGACGATCTCCTGGAGGACGCGCGCGTTCTGGTCGCCGCCGTAGAGGCGGCCCGTCAGCTCGCGATCCGCGGGCGCGTTCTCGTCCAGCTCGGTGTCCATGAGATAGAGCACCGTGCGCCCGATGAAGACGCTCCAGACCGCGATGTGGAGCGTGCGGTCGGGAAGCGTGAGCTGGATCCGGAGCGGGTTCCCGATGCGGTCGCGCGCCGGGAAGACCGGCGCCAGGTCGCGGTCGATCTTCTCGTACACCTCTTCCTGCCGTCCCTGCGCGTTCACGTGCTGGCGGAAGTAGCCGAGCGGGTACATGTAGCCGATGCCGACGAGCGGAATCCCGAGGTCGCTCGCTTCCTTCGCCACGTCGCCCGCGAGCACGCCGAGGCCGCCGGCGTAGAGCGGAAGCGAGTTGTGCAGTCCGTACTCGGCGGAGAAGTAGGCGACGCACCCTTCCGCGATATCGGGGTGCTTTTCGCCGCACCAGTGCGTCCGTCCGCGCAGCGCGTGGTCGAACGCGCGCATCACGCCCTCGTAGCGGCGGCGGATGTCGGGATCGCTCGCGGCGGCCTCGAGGCGCTCCGGCTCGATCTCCCGGAGGAAGCGGAGCGGGTTGTGCCGCGTCCGACGCCAGAGTGTGTCGTCGAGAGACCGGAAGAGATCGCGCGCCTCGGAGTGCCAGGACCACCAGAGGTTCGCCGCGAGATCGGCGAGCCGCTCGAGGCCGCGCGGCATGGCGGGAAGAGGCGTCAAGGTCCGGGCGGGCGGTTCGGACCTCGTGCCTGAGGAGGGTTCGAACCCAAGCTCCAAGTTGTCTGGTCGAGAGGCATCCTTTCAGTTGTAAACTACGCCGGTGCGAGTTCCGAAGCACTTTCTTCGATGAAACACCGGCAGGCCGGCATCCTGCTACACCCCACGTCGTTGCCCGGACGCTTCGGGATCGGCGACCTGGGGCCCGAGGCGGAGGCGTTCCTCGACTGGCTCGCGTCGGCGGGGCAGACGCTCTGGCAGGTGCTCCCGCTCGGTCCGACCGGATTCGGCGGCTCCCCGTACATGAGCCTCTCGGCCTTCGCCGGGAATCCTCTTCTCATCTCGCCCGAGCTCCTGCGCCAGGACGGGCTCCTGAAACGCGCGGATCTGGAGCGCGCGCCACGGCTCGCCGCGGACCGCGTGTCGTTCGACGCCGCCGAGCGCTGGAAAGCGGTGGTGCTCCGCCATGCCTGGGAACGGTTCCGGTCCAAGGCGTCACCCCAGCTCGCCGAATCGCATCGCGTGTTTCTCGACTCGCCGGAGCATCATGAGTGGCTCCCCGGCTGGGCGATGTTCGCGGCGCTCAAGGAGCGCTATCGGGGCGCGGAGTGGAAGCTCTGGGACTCCTCGGTGCGCCGCCGCGAGCCCGCGGCGCTCCTCGAAGTGGCGCACGAGCTTCGCGAGGAGATCGAGTTCCACGCGTTCGCGCAGTTCCTGTTCTACCGGCAGTGGGATCGCCTGCGCGAGGCCGCGCGCGAGCGGGGGGTCGAGATCTTCGGAGACATCCCGATCTACCTACCGATGGAGAGCGCCGACGTGTGGGAGAACCCGCATCTCTTCCAGCTCGACGAGGACTTGAATCCAGCCGCGGTCTCCGGCGTCCCGCCGGATTACTTCAGCGAGACGGGACAGCATTGGGGAACGCCGCTCTACGACTGGCCGAGCCACGAGGCGGACGGCTTCGACTGGTGGATCCGGCGCGTTCGCCTGGAGCTGCGCCGCGTGGACCTCCTGCGGTTGGATCACTTCCGGGGGTTCCAGGCGTACTGGTCGATTCCCGCGGGAGCCACCGATGCCCGAGGCGGCCGGTGGGAGCCGGGACCCGACATCCGAATCTTCCGCGCGCTCGAAGGAGCGCTCGGACCGCCCCCGCTGGTCGCCGAGGATCTCGGAGACATCACGGACGAGGTGCGCGGGCTGCGCGACGTGCTCGGGCTCCCCGGGATGCGCGTGCTCCAGTTCGGGCTCGGGCATCCAGAGAGCGAGCACCATCCCTCGCGCGTGCCGGAGCACAGCGTGGCGTACACGGGAACCCACGACAACGACACGGCGCGCGGGTGGTTCGAGGGGTTGAGCCCGGAGGAACGCGAGCGGGCGCGAGCGGATCTGCCGGCGGACGAGGAGGAGGTCTCCTGGAGTGTCGTTCGCGCAGCCTTCGAGACGAGGGCCGGGCGGGCGATCGCTCCGATGCAGGACGTGCTCGGCCTCGGGAGCGAAGCCAGGATGAACACGCCCGCCGTGGCCAGGGGGAACTGGAGATGGCGGATGGCGGGAGGCCAGCCGACGCCGGAGACCGCGAGCCGGCTGGACGCGCTCACACGAAGCTCGGGCCGGGCGAGCCCGACGCGATCACCGATCTAGGAGCGGAGGGCGGGTGTACTCGGTCACGTTCATCTTCCAGAAGCGAGAGTACGACGCCGACTTCCACGCGCTGAACGACGCGGTGGACGCCGTGGCGAAGGCGAACTCGGGCTACATCGGCAAGGAGTACTGGCAGTCGCCCGACGGACAGACGCTCGCGGCGGTCTACTACTGGAAGACGCTCGAGGAGCTGCGCGAGTTTTCGCGGGCTCCGGTGCACCTCGAGGCCAAGAGCCGGTACGCGGAGTGGTATCGCGGCTATCACGTGATCGTGGCGCAGGTGTTGCGGGCGTACGGGGACGGCAACCTGGATCATCCCACACGGACGTGACCGCCCGGGGGCGCTCCGCCTTCTGGACGCGGGATCTCGCCGGCCGGGACATTGCCCTCGACGCCCTCCGGGGGCTCTTCGTCCTCGGCATGATCTTCGTGAACCACTCTCCGGTGAACGCGCCCGTGTTCCCACCCTTCGTCCATGCGCCGTGGCACGGCTGGACGTTCGCGGACACGATCTTTCCGGGGTTCCTCTTCTGCGTCGGAATCTCCATCCGGCTCGCGATGGTCGATGGGATGGGCCGGCCCCTGCGCCCCACGGGTGGAGTCTGGATTCGAGTCCTCCGGAGATTCGCGCTCCTCCTGGTCCTGAGCTTCCTCCTGGAGAACTTCCCCTACTACGAGCTCGAGAAGCTGCGATTCGCGGGCACCCTGGCGCTGATCGCCTGGTGTTATCTCCTCGCGAGCGTTCTGCACCTCCTCCTGGGCTGGCGCGCCCAGCTCGCCGCGGTGGTTGGCGCGCTCGGTCTCCAGTGGGCGGCGTACACGCTGTTGCCGGTCCCGGGCGCCGGCGTGCTGTCTCCGGAGTCGAATCCGGCGCGGTTTGTCGATCTGGCCCTGCTCTCACCGCTCCTCGGGGTAGGCCATCTCCCCAACGACCGCGTGGACGATCTCATCCTCCTGCCGACTCTTGGCGCGATCGCGACGACGCTCATCGGCCTCCTGGTGGGGCACTGGGTGCGCTCCGCTCGCGCGCGTCGCGTGCACGTCCGAGGTCTGGCCATCGCGGGCTTCGCGCTGGTCGCACTCGGCGTCGTCTGGAACATGGCGCTGCCGATCAACAAGCCGCTGTGGACGGGGTCCTATGTGGCGCTCATGGCGGGAATCAGCATGTTGTTGCTGGCTCTCCTGTACTGGATCACCGATCTCACGGGCCGCGTGAAGTGGGTGCGCCCGCTCCAGGTCGCGGGCGTGAACGCGCTCTTCTTCTACGTGTTCGCCCAGTCCCTGCAGCGGATCCTGGTGTACGGGCGCCTGCCGGAGGCGGGGGGCGGGACGGTTCGGCTGCGCGAGTGGATCTACCGTGAGTGGTTCGCGGGATGGTCCGTGCCGGAGGTCGGTTCGCTCGTCTATGCGTTGGTCTTCCTCGCGATCGGCTACGCCGCCGTGCTCGTGCTCTACCGAAAGAGGCTCTTCTTCAAGTTGTAGTGGCCAGGCAACCGAAGTTCACGTGCCGAGGACCCGGCGGGTCTCCCTCGCGAGCATCAGGTCTTCGCGGGTCCGTAGGATCAGGATACGAGCGGGCGATTCGCTCGTCGCGATGTCGGCGTCCGGGGATTCGTGCCGGTTTCGCCCCGGGTCGATGTTCAATCCCATGAACTGGAGGCCGGTACACACGAGCGCCCGCAGGTCCCGTGCGTTCTCTCCGACCCCGGCCGTGAAGACGAGCGCGTCGACTCCGCCCATCCGGACGGCCAGTGACCCGACGGCCGAGCGGGCCCGGTCGGAATAGATTTCGATCGCGAGCCGGGCGCGTTCGTTTCCGCCGGCGGCTGCGGCACTCACCTCGCGAAAGTCACCGGAGACACCGGAAACTCCGAGGAGTCCGGATCGGTGCAGGAGGGCGTCGGTCAAGGCGTCGGGGTCCAGGCCCCGCTCGTGGAGGACGTGGAGCAGGATTCCCGGGTCGACCGACCCGGGGCGAGTTCCCATCATGAGGCCTTCCAGCGGCGTGAATCCCATCGTGGTCGCGACGGGCCGGCCGCCCACGACGGCGCTCGCGGAGCACCCGTTCCCGAGGTGCAGGACGATGATCCGGCGAGGCTGCGGCGTTCCCGGATCTCGCTCGTCCAGCATCTCGGCCGCACGCGTCGAGCAGTAGGCGTGGCTCAGGCCGTGAAAGCCGAACCGGCGAATCCCCCAGTCGCGGTACCACTCATAGGGCAGCGGATAGACGAAGGCCGGCGGTTCGAGCGATGAGAAGAACGCGGTGTCGAACGCGGCAACCTGCGGCGTGCCGGCAAATCTCCGCTCGGCGGCTTCGATTGCGAGGAGCGCGGGAGGATTGTGGAGCGGCGCGAGCTCCGAAGCGAGGCGAATGGCCCCTAGGGCCGCCGGGTCGATGCGAATCGACTCCCGGAGGGAGGTGCCGCCGTGGACGACCCGGTGTCCGATCGCTCGGATGCCTCGGACCTCGCCGGGGGCTCGCTCCGCAAGGTGGTTCAATGCCTCTTCCAGCGACGCGGCCGCGCGATCCGGTGTTCCCTCCACCACGACCGACGCGATCTCCCGCGACGCGCCGTCGTCGAAGAGCGCCGCCTTGAGCGTGCTGGAGCCGGCGTTGATCGTGAGAAGGCTCAGCGCCCTCCGCCCTCCCACTTCCAGCTCGCGATCTCGGTCGGGTCGACGCCGTGCTCCTCGATGTACGCGCGATGATCCCGGATCCGCCGCTCGTACCGCCGCACCAGCTCCTCGGCCCGCGCCGCGGTGCCGGGACGGCGCGCGGCGATCTTCTGGGCCGTCTGGATCACCACGTGGTAGCGGCTCGTGCGGTTCCGCACGTGCATGTCGAATGGCGTGGTGGTCGAGCCCTCCTCCCGGTAGCCGTTCACGTCGAAGCGCTCGTTCCGCGGCCGCTCCCAGCAGAGCTGCTTGATCGCCGCGGTGTACCCGTGGAAGTTGTAGATCACGGGCGCGTCGAGCGGGAAGATCCGCTGGAAGCGCGCCTCGTCCAGTCCATGCGGGTACTTCTGCGGGATCCCGAGCGCGAGCAGGTTCATCACGTTCACGACCCGCACCCGCCAGTCCGGGACCTCCTCGCGGAGGATCTGAGCCGCCGCGAGGATCTCGAGGGTGAGATTGTCCCCGGTCGCGGCGAGCACGACGTCGGGGTCTTCACCTTCGAACGTGCTCGCCCAGGTCCAGACCGAGGCGCCCAGACGGAAGTGCTCGCGCGCCTCGTCCATCGAGAGCCACTGGTGCATCGCCTGCTTGCCGGCGATCACGAGATTGATGTGGTCCGTCGAGCGGAAGCAGTCCTCGAGCGTCACGAGGAGCGAGTTCGCGTCGGGCGGGAGATAGATGTGGTACGTCTCGCCTTTCTTCGTGAGGAGGTTGTTGATGAATCCCGGTCCCTGGTGCGAGAAGCCGTTGTGGTCCTGCCGCCACGCCTCGGACGTGAGGAGGTAGTTCAGGGACGCGATCGGCTTCCGCCACGGCACCTCGAGGGACATCTTCAGGAATTTCGCGAACTGGTTCATCATTCCGTCCACGATCGGGACGAAGGCCTCGTAGCACGAGAAGAGGCCGTGCCGGCCGGTGAGGAGATAGCCCTCGAGCCAGCCCTGGCACATGTGTTCCGAGAGCATCTCCAGCACTCGCCCGTCAGGTCCCGTGTCTGCGGTCCCCTCCGGAAGCGGCCAGTTGTACTGCCGCTGCGTGACGCGGAGCAGCTCGCCCAGGCGGTTCGACTCCAGCTCGTCCGGCGCCACCACGCGGAAGTTCCGGGACGTCTGGTTTCTCTTCACGACTTCCGCGAGCCACGCGCTCGCGAACTTCATGTGGCTCACGACCGGCGCGCCGCGCGACTCCACTCGTACCTCGAACTCCTCGAGCCGGGGAAGGCGGAGGGGCACGCGACGTTCGCCGCCGAAAGACGCGGGGTTCAGGGCGAGGCGCCGCTCGGGTCGCGGGCACATGTCGGTGATCTCGGGGAGGGGCGCACCGTCCCGGTCGAAGAGGTCCTGGGGGCCGTAGGACCGGAGCCACCCCTCCAGCGCGGCGAGGTGTTCTGGATTCCCTCTCGGATCCTTCACCGGGACCTGATGCGACCGGAACGTGCCCTCGATCGCCTCGCCGTCCAGCTTCCGCGGGCAGCCGCGTCCCTTCGGCGTGCGCAGGATCAGCACCGGCCAGGGCGGGCGCTCCGGCGGGCGACCGGACCGCGCGAGCTTCTGGATGTCGCGGATCTGCGAGTACGACCAGAGCATCGCCTCGTGAAGCGCGTCGTCCACGGCCGGCCCGTCGTCCTCGACGATCACGGGCTGATAGCCGTATCCGCGGTGGATCGCGATCAGCTCCTCGTCCGACATGGTCGCCGGGATCGAGGGGTTCGCGATCTTGAACCCGTTGAGGAGCAGGATCGGCAGCACCGCGCCGTCCGTCTTCGCGTTCAGGAACTTCGCGCCGTGCCAGGAAGTCGCGGTGGGCCCCGTCTCCCACTCGCCGTCGCCGATGATGCACGCGACCAGGAGATCGGGATCGTCGAGCACCGCGCCGAACGCGGTCGAGAGGGCGTATCCCAGCTCGCCTCCCTCGTGGATCACGCCCGGGACGTAGGGACTCAGGTGGCTCGGGAACCGGTAGGGCCACGAGAATCCCTCGAACAGCCGCCGGAGTCCGTCGCGGTCCCGCGTGACCTCGGGGTAGTACTCGGCGAGCGTCCCCTCGATCCACATGTTGGCCATGTTGGCCGCGGCGCCGTGGCCCGGTCCCGTGACGAGAAGAACGCTCGCGTCCGTCTCGCGGACGAGCTGGTTCAGGTGCGCGTAGATCAGATTGATCCCAGGCGCGGTGCCCCAGTGGCCGAGGAGGCGCTCCTTGATGTGCTCGGGTCGGAGCGGCTCCTCGAGCAGGGGGTTCGCCTTGAGATAGATCTGCGCGGCGGCGATGTAGTCGGCGGCGCGGCGGTAGCGCTGGAGGCGCTCGCTCAAGGAAGGCGTGACCCCCCCGGCGGGTGGAACGTCCGCCTGGGGGCCGGTGGCACCGGGAGCGGTTTGGGTTCGGGCCATGGTACGTTCCTCCTTCCACTCTTGATGGTCGCACCCGCTCCCTCGCGGGGCAAGGAGGCTCGATGGCGCTGCCCGAGACCGATCTCGAGTACCTATTGAATGGAGAGCCTGAGTTCGTGGAAGCGCGTCTCCGGCGATTGGGGATGCTCTCGGACAGGGGACTGGCCGTGCAGGGCGAGATTCGCGCCTTGATTGCCGCTGCGAAGACTCGATACGACCCGAACGATACGGGTCCCAGCTATGTTCACAGCCTTGCCGCGCAGCTGTTCGAACGCGGAATCCTCAATGAAGATGCACTCACCCTGCACGGGCGCGGGAAACGAACTCACATGGAGAGATGGGCGGACCTGGAGTTCATGACCTGGATCGGAGAATCGGAGCGCTACATCCCGCCGGCCGGCTCGCGCTGACCGACCTCTCCGTACGAAACAGGGCTCGGCCGTTCACTCTTCTCCTTCATCCATTCGTCGCCGGATCGCGGGACCTCCTCGCCGCCTGCCACGCGTGCAGCACCAGCGCCACGGTGATCACCGCGTAGGCCACGAACACCCGGAAGAACTCCCCGATCTGCGCGTCCCCCGCGATCGCCTTTCCGGCGAGCGGCGAGACCACGAAGAGCGTGTGGAAGAGCACCGTGCCGAGGAGCGCCTGTCCCACGGTCGCGTGAGACACGGTCGCGCCGCTCACGAGGAGCGCCGCGATCGCGAACATTCCGACCTGCTCGTGGGAGTTGTAGGTGTTCAGAGTCCCGATGTTCTGCAGGAAGAGGAGCTGTCCCCACGCTGCGAGCACGGTGGAGAGCACCGTCGCGACGACCCGGTTCCGGTCCACCGGAATGCCCGCGATCGCCGCCACGTGAGGGTCCTGGCCCATGGCGCGGAGCTGCTGGCCGAGCCGCGTGCGAAGGAAGTAGAGGGTGAAGAGACAGAAGGCGAGGACCACGAGGAACGTCACGACGGGCACGCGGAGGAGCCGGCCGTCCACGGGGAGCTTTAACGGCAGCAGGTCGTCCACGGCGTACTGGATCGGGGTCAGGTCGACCGTGTTGCGGAGCCCGTAGCCCTGGGGCAGCACCATCTCCGGATTCGTGAACGGGATCAGCGTGCCCAGTGCGAAGAGGAACACGAGCTGGTAGAGCCCGTTGGCGAAGAAGCCCGCGATGAGTCCCGTCACCATCTCGCGCCCCTTGGCCTTGTTGAACAGAAGCCCCGTGAGAATGCCGAACGCGATCGCGATGGGGGTCGCGATGACCCACGCGAGCGCGAACCCGCCGATCCCGGCGACGCCCCAGTGCACGACGAGGATCGCCGCGATCTGCCCCGCCATGGCCCCGATCACGATGCCAAAGTTCAAGCCGAGCCCGGCGAGAATCGGGATCAGGAGCGAGAGCACGAGGACCGAGTTCCGGCCCACGCGCACCAGCATCTCGCTGAGGAGGAAGGACGGCGTGATCTTCGCGACGAGGATGCCGCCCAGGCAGAGCGCCGCGAAGAGGAGCGGCACCGCGTAGCGCGCGAGCGCGCGGCCGGGAGCTCCACCATCGCGCGGCGCGACCGCCGGACCCTTCGCCGCCGCCGGGGCGGGAGCCGGGGCCGGACCGCTCATCGGGAGATCCTCGTCAACGCGTAGAGGATCATTCCGTTCTGGATGATGAGCCGCGCGGTCTCGCTGATGTCCCCCTCGATCACCTGGCTCGTCACCGGGAGCGCGATCGTGAGGATGGACTGGAAGAGGATGGTCCCGATGATGACGTTGCCGATCGTGGCGCGCGACACCGTGGCGCCGCCGATCAGGATGCATGCGATGACGGGAAACGCCATGAGGAGCGGCGCGGTGTAGAGCTGCACGAACCCGAAGGACTGCGAGTACACGACGATTCCCACCGCTCCCAGGACCGTGGTGAGCACGGAGGCCTGGATGCGGGTCCGCACGTCGGAGATCCCCGCCGCGAGGGCGAACCGCGGATTCGACCGCGCAGCCGAGATCGTGATTCCGGCCTTGGTCCGGAAGAAGAGCCACACGAGGAAACAGAGTCCGAAGAAGACGAGGAGCGCTCCGGTCGGAATCCGCACGCCCGCGATCTCGAACGCGAGCCACCGGTCCAGGATGCGGTCGTACGTGCCGGTCAAGGAGAGCGTGGTCCGGAGTCCCCGGCCGCCGATCGCCCACACCAGCGAAGGATTCTGGAACGGCGCCGCGAGCCAGAAGATCGACATGAAGGAGACGATGGCGAACCCGAGATAGGTCCCGACCATCATCTCCTGGCCCCGCGTCTTGTTGAGCAGCCACCCGTAGGCGATCCCCGCCGGGATCGCGAGAAGGACTCCCACGCCGGTCGCGGCCGCCAGCCCCGCGACGCCGGGAATGTCCGCGTTGAGCGCGGTCACGCACCCGACGAGCCCGCAGATGATCCCGATCGGGAGCCCGAAGTTGAGGCCGAGCCCGCCCTGGATCGCGGGGAGGAGCGCGAGGACGAGGATTCCGTTCCGTGCCACGCGGGAGATCGAATCCGAGATCAGGATCGGGAGGTTCATGTCGGTCGCGACCGCGACCGCGAAGAGGCCGGCGAGGAATGCGGCGATGAGAAGCCGCGGGATCCCGATCTCGCGCAGGAATCCCGGGAGCCGGGCCATCAGGCCGCCGCGGCCTCGCCCGCCATGGCGAGTCCGAACGCGGCGTCGGGCGCGTCGGGTGGGAGGATCGTCTCGATCCGTCCCTTGTACACGATCGCGATCCGGTCGCAGAGCGAGCGCAGCTCGGCCAGCTCCGACGACGTCACGATGAGCGTCATTCCCTGATCGCGGTTCAGCGCCGCGAGAACTTCCAGGACCAGCGCCTTCGCCCCGACGTCGATCCCGCGCGTGGGCTCCGACACGAACATCAGCTTCGGCCGCAGCGTCATCGCGCGCGCGATGCAGACCTTCTGCTGGTTTCCCCCGCTCAGCCGCCGCACCAGCTGCGTCGGCCCCGTCGTGCGGATGTCGAGATCGCGGATCATCGCGAGGGAGTGCTGGCGGAGCTCCCGCGCGTCCAGCGGCCGGAGCGGCCCGAGGGGGAACGGCTTCAGGAATCGTCCCTGGGCCTCGAGCGCGGAGAGCGCGATGTTCAATTCCACGCTCTCCTCGCCCAGCAAGCCGACTCCGCGGCGGTCCTCGGAGACGAACGCGAGCCCGCGCTCGAGCGCCTCGCGCGGGCGGTTGAGCGCGAAGGGCTGGCCCTCGAGCGTCACGCGCCCGGACGCGGGATAGAGGCCCATGACGCCGTTCGCGATCCCGATCTTTCCCTGGCCCGCGAGGCCGCCGATCCCGAGGATCTCGCCTCGCCGCACCGAGAGCGACACGTCGAGGACGGGCTCGCCGGGCATGTCCACGCGGAGCCCCGCGATCTCCAGCGCCACGTCCTTGCCGACCGCCGCTCGCGCGCCGGACGCCTTCACCGCTTCCGGCCGGCCCACCATCAGCTCCGCGATCCGCGCGACCGGTGTCGTCCTGGGATCCGGCCTCCCGACCACCTCGCCGTCCCGCAGCACGGTCATTCGCTCCGCGACCGCGCGCACCTCGTCCAGCCGGTGCGTGATGAAGAGCACCGCGACGCCCTGCTTCGCGAACGCGCGCATCGCGTCGAGGAGACGCTCCGCCTCGGACTCGGTGAGCACCGCGGTGGGCTCGTCGAAGATGAGGACGCGGAGCCCCTCCTTGTCCACCTCGCGCGCGATCTCGACGAACTGCTTGTGGCCGACCGGGAGGCCCGCGATGGGGATCCACTCGTCCACGCCGAGCCCCACGCGGTCCAGCGCACGCCGCGCGTCCGCGCGCATGCGGGCACGGTCGACGAGGTCGAGGCCGCGCCCGAACACCGCCGAGAGCGGCGTCCGCCGGGCGGGCTCCCGGTTCAGCTTGATGTTCTCGGCCACCCGGAAGCCCGGGACGAGCATGAACTCCTGATGCACCATCCCGATCCCCGCCTCGATGGCTTGTTCGGGATTCTGGAACCGAACGGCGTGTCCGCCGAGCACGACGTCGCCTCCGTACCCGCCGGTCTCCCGGATCACGGGCATCCCGAAGAGGATGTTCATGAGCGTGGACTTGCCCGCCCCGTTCTCCCCGACGAGCGCGTGGAT
>DASTBC010000302.1 GCA_035712245.1 Candidatus Eisenbacteria bacterium | reverse complement strand
GGCCGGCCACCAGGTGACGGTCCTGTCGCGCGGCACCCGTCCGGCTCTCCCCGGCGCCGAGTCCCTGATCGCGGAGCGCGGTGATCGCAATGCACTCGGCCGGGCTCTCGAAGGCCGGCGCTTCGATCTCACCGTGGACTTCCTCGTCTACGACGCGGCGGACATCGAGATCCTGCTGCGCGTGCCCTATGCCGCGCTCGGCCGCTACGTCATGATCTCGACCGGCCAGGTCTACCTCGTGACCGAAGGCGCCCGGGCCCCTTACCGCGAGGACGACTCGGAAGGCACGCTCATTCCCGAGCCCGCGGACCCGGACTCCTACGAGCACGCCTGCTGGACCTACGGGGTGGCCAAGCGGCGCGCCGAGCAGACACTCCTCGGTCTACGAGACACGCACGGTGTCCGCGCGGTGATCCTGCGGCTCCCCATCATTCAGGGAGAAGGCGATGGATCGCGGCGGCTGTGGGCCTATCTCGAGCGCATGCTGGACGGCGGGCCGCTCGTGCTGCCCGACGGTGGCGGATCGCCCGCGCGCTTCGTGTACGCCGGTGATGTCGCGCGTCTGATCGCCGGCTTCGCCACCGATCCACCGCGAAGCGCCATCTACAACGTCGCTCAGCCCGATCTCGTTCCGGTGCGGGCGTTCCTCGATCAGGCCGGGCGGCTCGCCGGAGTGGCGCCGCGCGTCGTCGACGCGACGTGGGAGGAGTGCCGCGAGGCCGGTCTCGACGAGAGCATCTCGCCTTACGCGGGGCGCTGGCGGTCCACTCTCGATGCTTCGAAGGCCGCGACCGAGCTCGGGTTCCTGGGCTCGCGCACCGAGGAGTATCTGCCGGGCGTCGTGCGATGGCATCTGGAGCATCGAATGCCGAGCCACAGGGGCTATGCCCTGCGCGAACGCGAGATCGAGCTGGCCGCTCGGCTCGCGACCCGCGCGGGCCCGCGCGCATGAGCCTCGAGTTCGCGCGGGAAGCCGCCGAAACATGCCTTGCCCGGTCTCGGGCGGCTCGATAGACTGCTCCGCCTTGTTTTTCATCCGGCTCGATCGATTCCCGCATGGAATCCGGCCGGGAAGGGCCGTTCCTCGGTAGCTCAACGGCAGAGCATCCGGCTGTTAACCGGAGGGTTGTAGGTTCGAATCCTACCCGAGGAGCCAGTTTAGAAGCCCCCGTCACGCGATGCGTGCGGGGGCTTCCTCATTACCGTCAAGGCGGCGATGACCGGGGCATCGATGCTCGTGCTAGCCTGCGCCGAGCAAGACCGACCAGAGGCCGCCCAACTTGTCCGACCTGACTGACAGACTCAATGCGGCGCTCGCGGGCCGCTACGCGATCCAGCGCGAGCTGGGGGCTGGCGGCATGGCCAAGGTGTTCCTCGCCGAGGATGTCCGCCATCGGCGACTGGTCGCGATCAAGGTCGTCCATCCCGAGCTGGCCGCCGAGATCGGTTCCGAACGCTTCTTGCGCGAGATCGAGATCGCGGCGAGCCTCCACCATCCGCATATCCTGCCGCTCTACGATTCAGGCTCCGCCGACCACACGCTCTACTACGTCATGCCCTTCGTCGACGGGGAGTCGCTGCGCGCCCGGCTCGAGCGCGAGCGCCAGCTGCCGGTCCAGGACTCGCTGCGGCTTGCCGGTCAGATCGCGAGCGCACTCGACTATGCCCACCGCCGCGGTGTGATCCACCGCGACATCAAGCCCGAGAACATCCTGCTGGCCGACGGACAAGCCGTCGTCGCCGACTTCGGGATCGCGCGCGCGATCACGGCGGCAGGGGGCGAGAAGCTGACCAAGACTGGGACCACGCTCGGCACGCCCACGTACATGAGCCCCGAGCAGGCGTTCGGAAGCGGGGCAGTGGATGGGCGCAGCGATCTCTACAGCCTGGCGTGCGTCCTCTACGAGATGTTGAGCGGAGAGCCACCGTTCACGGGCGCAACCGGCGAGAGCGTCGTGCACCAGCACCTGAACGTGTCGCCGCGACGAGTGAGCGCGCTGCGGACGAGTGTCCCGAAGGGGGTGGACCTGGCGCTGGAGACCGCCCTGTCCAAGGCGCCCGCCGACCGTTTCAAGACCGCATCGGAGTTCGCGGCCGCGATCGCGACGACGGAGTCCACGATCGCCTTGCGATCCGAGGGGAGCGAAACCGAAGCACCGCTGCACGGGCAGCGCTCCAAGCCGCTGTCGACGACTGCGGCCACGATCCCCATGGTCGTTGCGCGAGGGCGCCGACGAACGATGGCGCTCGCCGTGACTGCCGTGGCTGCCATCGCCCTGGCCGTGGCGTTATGGCAGCTCGGTCCCTGGCGCGGTCATGGCTCCTCACGTGTTCCGGCGAAGAAGGCCTGGATCCTGGTGGCCGAGTTCGATGGGCCCGCTGCCGATTCCTCGCTCATCCGGGCGGCGCGGGACCTGGTGATGGCTGGCCTGGATCAGTCCGAGATCGCATCCGTCGTCCCCAGCGAGCAGATCCGTGTGGCCCTGCAGAGGGCGGGCAGGCCGACATCCTCGCGAGTGGATGCCGAGTTGGCCAGGGAGCTTGCCTTCCGAAGCTCGGTGCGTACGGTGCTCGAAGGCCGGATCGGGAGATTGGGAAAGGGCTACTCGTTGGTGTTACGGGTGGTGGACGTGGACAGCGCGAGGGTCGTGGTGTCGCTGAGCGATGCGGCCAGCGATGAGGACGCATTGATACCGACCGTGAGCCGCGCCACGCGCCGGCTCCGCTCCGAGCTTGGAGAAAGCGCTGCGGCGCTCCAGGCAACCCGCCCGTTGCAGGAAGGGATCACTCCGTCTCTCGAAGCTTTCAAGCTTCTCCTGAGGGCTCGGGAGCTGCTATCCCGCAACGATCAAGGAGGGGCCATCACATTGGCCCGGAGCGCTCTCGCGCACGATCCGGACCTTTCGTCGGCCTGGGGAGTCATCGGATACGCCTTCATGAATCAGGACGAGGCGGACTCCGCCATGCAGGCCTTCCACGAAGCTCTCGCGTGCCCTCCCGAGCGACTCCCTCAAGCCTCGAGGCTCTTCTACGAGTCCGCTCTCGCGGGGCTGAGAGGCGACCACTCGAGTGCGTTGTCCGCGAACGAGCGGCTGGTGCAACTCGTCCCGGACAATGCGTGGGCTCACAATAATCTCGGCTCTCTCCTGGCCGATACCGGTCGTTTGGAAGACGCACTGGAGAGCTACTTGACCGCGGAAGAGGTCAGCCCATTCGGACCCAATCAACAGATTCTTGGAAACCGGTTTTGGCTCTTGCTCAGGCTCGGGCGCCTCGATGAGGCGCGGAAAGTGGCTCCACGATTGACGGGCAGTCTGGCCCTGGCCGCGCCCATGCAAGTCGCGCAGGCGGCCGGCCAGTGGTCGGCCGCGGAGAGTCTGGCGTCGGCGCTGCGGAGGAACCCTGGCGCGTATGAGGATGTTCGAGCCGAGGCGGTGTGGACTCTGGCTGCCGCTCAGGCGTCACGCGGGCAGGTGAAGACCTCCGATGAGACGCTTCGTCAGCTTCAGTTGGAGGGAAGGCGCGGGACGCTGCCGGCTCATCACGCGAGATGGAGAAGGCTCATGCTTGCGCTGTTCTCCCGAGGCGTCGCGGCCGCTCCGCGAGAGCCTGGGCCCTGGGACAGCACCGCATTCGGGCTGCTCACGCGCGGCGCCTGGGCCGCGGCCGAGGGCGATACCGCGCTCGCCCGCCGACTGCTTACCCAAGTCCGCGCACGCTCCCCATCAGAGGTTGCCCGTCTGGGGTTCGGCCCTGAGATCCTCCAAGGTTGGGTCGCGGCTCGTGCCGGCCACTGGGAGGAAGTGGTGCGCGATGTGGGCCCAGCCGCCCGGCAGGGCGAGCCCAGAGGATATGCCATCTTCCGATCGGCCCATCTCCCGCGCTGGCTGGTGGCGGAGGCGTACGAAAGGCTGGGACAACCCGACTCCGCGGCGGCCTACTTCGAGCGAGCGATCG
>DASTBC010000301.1 GCA_035712245.1 Candidatus Eisenbacteria bacterium | reverse complement strand
GCTCGTGGCGGCGAACCGTCCCGCGCTCACCGGCGTCACGGCGTGGGTCTGGGGGCGCTGGCTCGCGCCTCCCGGCGAGCGGCTCGCCGCGTGGATCTATCTCCGGCTCCTCGCGGCCGTCTACCTGGTCGCGTTCGTGTCGCTGTGGATGCAGATCTCGGGGCTCGCGGGCGTGCAAGGGATCCTTCCCGCGCGCGCCTATCTCGAGGCGATCGCGGCGCGGTACGGAGGCACCGCGTACTGGCTCGCGCCCACGCTCGCGTGGATCAGCCCCACGGACGGGTTCCTCTTCGCGCTCTGCGGCGCGGGCGTCGCGCTCTCGATCCTGCTCGCGCTGGGACTCCTGCCGGTCGCGTGCTGCATCGGACTGTGGATCCTCTATCTCTCGGTCTCGATTCCCTGCCAGGAGTTCCTGTGGTTCCAGTGGGACAGCCTTCTCCTCGAGGCCGGATTCCTCGCGATGTTCCTCGCTCCGTGGCGGGTCCGCTCGCATCCGGCGACGGATCCCCCGCCATCCCGAGCGGGGCTCTGGCTCTCGCGCTGGCTTCTCTTCCGGCTCGTCCTGTCGTCCGCGATCGTGAAGCTCGCGAGCGGCGACGTCTCGTGGCGCCACTTCCGTGCGCTCGAGTTCCACTTCGAGACGCAGCCCATTCCCGCATGGACCTCGTGGTACGTGGATCACCTGCCGGGCGCGATCCTGCGCGCCGCCACGCTCGGGACCCTGCTGATCGAGGGACTCGCGCCGTTCCTGATCTTCGCGCCGCGCCGGATCCGTTTCCTCGGCGCCGCCCTGATCGCGGGTCTCCAGCTCGCGGTCATGGCCACCGGGAACTATGCGTTCTTCAACTGGCTCACGCTCGCGCTCTGCGTGCTGCTCCTGGATGACGGCGTCTGGCCGAGGCGCTGGCGCGAAGCGGCGGGCGTTCCCGAGCCGGACGAGCGGGAGCCCGCGCCGGCGCCTCGCCGCGGCCGGTGGCATCCGTGGGTCGTGCGCCCTCTCGCGGCGCTCCTCGTCGTGCTGAGCCTCGTGCCGTTCCTGAGGGCCACGAACCGGGAGACGAAATGGCTCGGTCCCATCGAGAAGGTCTACGAGGGCGTCTGGCCGTTTCGCACGGTGAACCACTACGGTCTCTTCGCCGTGATGACCACGCGCCGGGCCGAGATCGTGATCGAGGGAAGCGCGAACGGAGTGGACTGGCTGGAGTACGGGTTTCCCTACAAGCCCGGCGATCCGCGGCGCGTTCCGCGGTTCGTGGCGCCGCACCAGCCGCGCGTGGATTGGCAGCTCTGGTTCGCCGCGCTGAGCGACATCGAGCGGCAGGCGTGGTATCTGAGTCTCTGCAAGCGGCTCCTCGAGGGCTCGCCGCCGGTCCTGTCGCTCCTCGACCGCAATCCGTTCCCGGCGGAGCCGCCCCGGTATCTGCGCTCGATCCTCTACGAGTACCGGTACACCGATCCGGCCGTGAGGAAGGCGACGGGCGTCTGGTGGCTGCGCGACCCTCGGGGTCTGTACGGCCCCATCGTGACGCTCGAGAACGGACAGCTGGTGCCGGTCGGGGTGCGGCCCGACACGACGTCGGCGCCGGAGCGGGCGCCGCCTACTTCGCGATCGGCTCCGGGACCGAGGTCTCCACCTTGACGCCGCCGGCGTCGGGCGCGGACGAGCCGCCGGAGTGCGCCGTCTCGTCCACCGCGAGGTGCGGCTCGATCGTGGTGATCTTCGACGGCGCGCCGTCCGGCTTCGACTGCCCGCGGATCACCTTGCCCTCGGTCTGAACCGCGGCCGTCACGTCCTTCTGCTGGAACCCGAGACCCCAGGCAATCTGCCCCCAGCCCATGCCCTCGGCGCGCATGTCGAAGAGCTGGTCCACCGTGACGCCTCGCGCGTTCGCGAGGAGCGTGTGCGCGACCAGGAGCTCGCCCCATGGGGCGCTGAGACGGGCCCGTTCGGCCAGAACCGTTTCCGGAGGGACGCGGAACTCGGCCGCGATGCGTGCCATCACGAGCCGGTCGCCATTCTTGGACGCCTCCTTGTCGACCGCGCGCATGGTGCCCTGCAGCTTCTTGTCGGTATCCTCACAGACGTCCGTCGGTGCCCAGCGCGCGCGATCCTTGATTCCCTGGAGCCCGACGTCCGGCGTCGTGCTCGCGGGCAGGTCCACTCTCGGCAGGACGCCCACGCCGCCTCCGGTGACGTGGTGAGGGACGGTCCTCTGCTTCCCCGGCGCCGCGATTCTCACCGGCTTCGGGGTCGCGGGGGCGGAGGCCTTTTCGGGCGCCGGGGCCTTCTTCGGGGCGGCCGTCGCGGGCTTGGCCGTGACCGGGGGCTTCTTCGTCTTGGCCTGTGCCGCGGTCTTCGGTTTCGCGGTGGTGGAGACGCTCGTGCCCTTCGCCGCGGCCGGGCTCTTCTTCGTCGCCGTTGCCTTGGCGGTGGACGGCGGTTCGGCGCTCTCCGGCCCGGCGGTCGCGACCCCGCACCAGACCGCCAGCGCGATCGTGATCAGAATGTTCCGGATCTGCCAAGAGCGCATGATGGGCCCCCTTCAAAGGCGTTCGATGGGCAGCTCCGCGCACGAGTCTCCTGCCGGGCGCTCCTGCCACACGGATGGTCACACGGGTGCGCTCGGAACTCTTACAAGGCCCGTGCCATCGGACGAGTTCGAACGTCCAAAGAGCATCTCGTTGCAAGTGATTGGCGAAGCGGGGGTCCGGACGACGCCGAAGCGGACGCACCTGCAAACCGCCCTTGCGCGTGTCGCATCGCGCAAGGGCGGGACGGGCCCACGGGGCACTCTGCACGGATCGCCAGAGCTTCAGCCCTCGAGCCGCGCCTCCATCGTGATGGGAGCGTTCAGCAGCTTCGAGATGGGACACCCGGTCTTGGCCGCGTTCGCCGCAAGGTCGAACGCGGCCGGGTCGGCTCCCGGCACGCGCGCGACCACATCGAGATGGACCTTCGTGACCGAAAATCCGTCTCCGACCTTCTCGAGGGTCACGGCGGAGGTGGTGCGGATCGACTCGGCCTTGAGGCCCGCTCCCCCGAGCTGCGCCGAGAGCGCCATCGAGAAGCAGCCGGCGTGCGCCGCGCCGATCAGCTCCTCAGGATTCGTGCCCTTCGCGCTCTCGAACCGTGTGCCGAACGAGTACGGCAGGTTCGAGAGCGCGCCGCTCTCCGACGAGACCGTGCCGCTCCCGTCCTTCAGACCGCCCTTCCATTCCGCCGAGCCCTTCCGAACCATGGCTGCCTCCCGTGTCGTCGTTCGATCCCTGATGCGATCTCGAGTCATCATTGTATGATGAATCCATGTCCGCCCAAGAGGCCCGCGCCCTCCGGCGATCGCGGTCGTGAAGCTCCACGGTTCCGTGAGAGGGACCGGATCCGACGTCGTGTTCCTCCATGCCGGGATCGCCGACCGGAGGATGTGGGCTCCCCAGGCGCCCGTCTTCGAGCGGACGTTCCGCGTCACGACCTACGACCTCCGCGGCTTCGGCGAGAGCCCGATGGTCCCGGGGCCGTACGCCCACACCCGGGACCTCGTCGCGCTCCTGGATGAGAAGGGTGTGAAACGAGCCGCGCTCGTCGGCGCGTCGATGGGCGGGAGCGTCGCCATCGACTTCACGCTCGAGCATCCGGACCGAGTGACGGCGCTCGTGCTCGTGGATGCCGGCCTCGATGGATACCGGTTCCAGGATCCCTGGTTGAAGGAGCGATGGGCCGCGAGCGAAGGCGCCCTGGAGCGAGGCGACTGGGAAGAGGCGGCGCGGATCGAGATCGCGACCTGGCTGGCGGGACCGGACCGGAGAATCGAGGAGGTGCCGCAGTCGTTGCGTGACCTTCTTCGCGAGATGCTCCTCGCGAGCTATCCCGCGACGAAAGCCGGCGGGATCGAGGAAGGACCCGACACGTCCTCGATCGAGCGTTTGGGAGAGATTCGCGTGCCGGCGCTCGTCCTGCTCGGCGAGCACGATGTCCCGGACATGAGGCGAATCGCCGGGATCCTGGCTTCGGACATCCCGAAGGCGGAGCACGCCGTGATCGCCAACGCCGCGCACCTTCCAAGCCTGGAGCGACCCGAGGAATTCAACCGGCTCGCGCTCGAGTTCCTGGAACGTGCCCTGAGGTGAGGCCTCCCCGGTCCGCTCCTTCGCCCGTGCTACTGTTCGCCTGCGGACGCGCTGATCGGTAAATGCCCGATTCCGTGAGCGTGCGGCCGGGCCGCCCCCCGGCGGAGACACCCGGCAGAATCCAAGAACCCATTGAACCGCAAGGGGTAGGTCTCCTGCCCCTTCCGGTTGAGGATCGGCCCGTCCCTATGGCATGCACCTTGCAGCCTTCCGCCCGGACTTTCATCGATTTCACCCAAGGCCAGATCGTCTCCCGATCCGATCCACGTCACCCACATGCCGGAAGGCAGATAGGCGCGCGTCCAGCATGAAGCAACACCTCGGGCTCGTTCTCGGAGTCGCCTTGTCGGCTCTCGCGGCCGCACCGGCTGCGGCGTTGCCGTGGTTCGAGCTCACGTCCTCGACGGGCGGCAGCAATCTACCCTTCACGATCGGACAGCCGTTCCGCCAGGGCGACGTGCCCTCGGGATCGAACGTCGTCGGCTCGAACGGCTCCCTTCAGGTCGTCGCGAAGAACCGGTGGCCCGACGGCTCCCTCAAGTTCGCCGTCGTCTCCGGGCGCGCGACCCTCTCGGCGAACGCGCCGCTGCGGGTCACGCTCAACCTGGGAACGCCTCCAGGCGGCGCCACGCTCACGACGGCCGACCTGCGGGCCACGAACGTCACCGCGTCGATCGGCGCGGGCACCTTCGGCTCGGCATCGTGGTCCGGCGCCGACTTCGACGCGCCCTTCGTCACCTGGGTGACCGGCTCCGAGATGAGCTCGTGGATCTACCGGAAGCCGATCGGGGGCGACGCGCACCTCGTCGGCTGGATGGAGGTTCGCCTCTACGCGGGCGGCGCCGTCGAGGTGCTTCCATGGGTCGAGAACGGATATCTCCGCGTCGCCGCCCCCACGAACAAGAACGCCACGTACACCTTCACCCTGAACGGCGCCCAGCGATTCTCGCAGAGCGTCGACCTCCTGAATCATCAGCGCATGGTGCTGGCTTCCGGCTCCACGCTCTCGTACTGGGTCGGCACCGACCCCCAGATCGTCCCGAAGCACGACGCCGTCGAGTTCCAGGCCACGAAGCTCGTGCCGACCTACTCCGGCAGCACGTCGAGCGGCAGCGTTCTCTGGTCGCGCATCGCGCAGAGCTATACGCCGCTCGCTCAGGCGAACTACCCGAGCGTGATGGGCACGACGGGCTATCACGGCTCCATCGGGCCCTTGCCCGAATGGGACGTGGCCTACTTGACCAGCGGCGGTGATCCGCGTGCCTATCGAGGCGTCGTCATCAACGGCTACAGCGCGGGGCGATACGGGGTTCACTTCCGCGACGAGACCACGAACCGCCCGCCTCGGTTCTCGTCATATCCGAACCTCGTGCTCGGGTCGGGCAACGGGATCTCCGACACCGGCGCGAGCTCGACCGGCTCGTACACACCGAACGCCAGCGGCGGGACGCCGCCCACGTACAAGTCGTCGCACCATCCCTCGATGGGCTACATGGCCTACCTCCTGACCGGCCGCTTCTACTTCATGGAGGAGACCCAGTTCGTCGCGACGGTGAACTACCTGAAGCAGAACGACGGCGGCTCCTACGCGCACCGCCAGGGATCGAAGGGCATTCTCCGAACCGATGCCGGCGCCAACACGACGCGCGGCGCCGCCTGGGCGATTCGCACGCTGGTCCAGGCCGCGACGTCGACGCCCGATGCGGATCCGCTCCGCGCCGAATACGTGACGAGCTTCGAAGAGAACGTGACCTATTACCACGGGCTCTACGTCACGACCTCGAACAACCCCCAGGGCGTCGCCGCGCCGTACTCCGACTACACCACCACGCCGCCCTACATGCACTCCATGTGGATGGAGGACTTCCTCACCTTTGCTTTCGGGTACGGGAAGGACGCGGTCGGTCTCTCCGCCACCCCGGCCTCGAGACTCGACGCGTTTCTCGCGTGGAAGTACCAGAGCATCGTGGGACGCCTCGGCGGCGCGGGATCGGCCGAGTACTGCTACCGGGACGCGGCACAGTACACCATGGCCGTCGCGCCGACGGACGCGGCCCAGTGGGACGGCACGGATCCGGCCTCCTCCTGGTACTCGAACTGGGGCCAGATCTACTCGGCCACGCTGGGACACGCCAACGACTGTGGATCGGGGACGACGCTGCGCGGCACATCCGGCGGCAATCCCGCCACGTTCGACGGGTACTGGGGGAACCTACTGCCCGCGATCTCCTACGCCGTGGACCACGGCGCCGTGGGCGCCGCGGCCGCCTACGCGCGTCTGACCGGCGCGTCGAATTACGCCACGGGCGCGGCGACGCTGAACGACACTCCCGTCTGGGGCGTACGGCCCCGCAACGCCACCGCTCCCGGTGGCGACACGACGCCTCCGAATCCCATCCTCAATCTGATCGCCCGATAGGCCCCGCTGCGCCGTCGTCTCTGGCGAGACAGTCCTGGCGGGCCAGAACCGCTCTCGTAAATCACTGCCCGGGGTAGGAGTCGAACCTACACGGGATTTCTCCCAGGGGATTTTAAGTCCCCTGCGTCTGGCCGTTCCGCCACCCGGGCTCGAAACGCTACGGCTCGTGCGCGACGACGATCCCGTTCCGCCGGACGATGTAGCCGGCGAGGAACCCGTTCGAGAGCACGTTCACCTCGTACACCACGTCGGCGCTCCCCTCGCGCGCCGTGAACGAGTGCGGCGTGATGTGGAGAAAGCTTCGCTTCTCCGAGACCACGCGACCGTCCAGCGAGATCCGCTCCTTTCCGGTCCAGATGCTCCACGCGATCTCGATCGTGTGGCCGCCCGTGCGGATCGTCTTCCGCCTCATCGCGCCTGCGCCGCCACGCCGGCGGCCCCCGTATCGTGCTCGTCCTCGATGTCCCCCACCAGTTCCTCGACGATGTCCTCGAGGGTGATGATGCCGATCGGGGTCCCCATGTCGTCGATCGCGACCGCCATCTGCCGGCGGACGCGCCGGAATTCCTTGAGCTGCTCCGCCGTCGAGCGCTCGGCGGGCGCCCAGGTGACCGGGTACATCGCGTCCTCCAGGTTCACGAGCCCGCTCGTCGCGTAGATGGCGAAGAGGTCCTTGGCGTTCACGATCCCCACGACGCGCGTGCGCTCGCCGTCGTAGACCGGGAACCGCGTGTGCACGCTGTCCTGGAGCGCGGTCAGGATCTGCTCGGGCTTGAGCCGGTACTCGAGCATGATCGCGTCCTTCAGCGGAACCATCGATTCGCGCACCTTCTTCGTGGGCAGGCGGAACGCGTTCTGGAGGAGCTCGGCGTGCTCGGACGACATCCGGCCGGCCTCGCTGACGTCCTCGACCAGGAGCTGCAGCTCTTCGACCGAGTGGACCGAGACGTGGCTCGTCGGCTTGAATCCGAGGAGCCGGACGAGCGCGTTCCCGGCCCCGTTCATGATCACGATG
>DASTBC010000300.1 GCA_035712245.1 Candidatus Eisenbacteria bacterium | reverse complement strand
CGGACGAGGTGCTCCTCGCCGCGGGCGTCGCGATGGCCGCGCCGCGCGGGGCGGCGGGGCGCGACCGGGACGACTCGGATCGGTGGTCGCCCTGGCTCCGGCTCGGCTCGTGGGGCCGCCTTCCCGGCGCCGCCCGCGCGGGGGCCCGTCCGTGAGCCGCCCCCTCATGCTCCGCTGGGAAGGGACTCCGGTGGAGGCCTCGTTCGAGCTTCGCCGCCCGCACGCATCCGTGACGCGGGACGGCCGGCGCTTCGAAGCCGAGGTCCACGCGGACGGAAGCTGGGTGGAGGTTCGCGGCTCCGAAGGGCCCGTTCGGTGCGCCGTCTCGGTGAGCGCGCGCCAGATCTGGATCTCGTGCGGGGGCGTGACCTATGTGCTCGAGCGCGTGCATCGGGAAGCTGCGGGCCAGGAAGGAGCGGCGACCGAGGATGAGATCCGCGCCCCGATGACGGGTCGCGTCGTGCGCGTGGCGAGCACGCCGGGTGCGGCGGTGAAGGAAGGCGATCTCCTCCTCACGATCGAGGCGATGAAGATGGAGTTCAAGCTCACGGCTCCCGAGGACGGGACGGTGGCCGAGATCCTCTGCGCGGAAGGGGACCGGGTCGAGCTGGGCCAGCTCCTCGCGCGGCTCACGCCCGCCGCCGCCGGTGCGGCCGCGCCGAACGCGAAGAAGGCCGCGCCATGACGCGGGTCCGGGTCATCGAGGTGGGTCCGCGTGACGGACTTCAGAACGAGCCCGCGCCGATCCCGACGGACGCCAAGGTGGCGTTCGTCGACCTCCTGTCCGAAGCCGGATTCGACGAGATCGAGGTCACGGCGTTCGTCTCGCCGAAGTGGGTCCCGCAGCTCGGGGACGCGGAGGACGTGCTCGCGCGGATCCGCCGCCGCGAGGGCGTTCGCTACACCGCGCTCGTGCCGAACGAGCAGGGACTCGAGCGAGCGCTCCGCGCGGGAGTCCGCGGGATCGCGGTCTTCACCGCGGCCTCCGAGAGCTTCAACCGGAAGAACGTCAACGCGACGATCGCCGGGTCGATCGAACGGTTCGCCCCCGTCGTGCCGCGCGCCCGGGCCGAGGGGCTCCGCGTGCGCGGCTACGTCTCCACCGCGTTCTGGTGTCCGTACGAGGGAAAGATCGAGCCCGCCGCGGTCGTGAGCGTCGTGCGAAGGCTCCTCGACCTCGACGTGGACGAGATCTCGATCGGGGACACGATCGGAAGGGCGGTCCCCGGCGAGGTCCACGACCTGCTGGATCTGCTCCTCGACGCGCTCCCGCAGGACCGGATCGCGATGCACTTCCACGACACGTACGGCACGGCCGTCGCGAACGCGCTCGCGGCCTACGATCGGGGCATCACCGCGTTCGATTCGTCGGCTGGTGGCGTGGGAGGCTGTCCCTACGCGCCCGGAGCGGCGGGGAACGTGGCCACGGAAGATCTGGTGTGGGCGCTCGAGCGGTCCGGCGCCACCACGGGAATCGATCTCGATCGCGTCGCGGCGGCTTCCAATCATCTGGCCTCGGTGCTGGGCCGTCCGCTTCGATCCAGGGTTCGCGAGGCGCTTCGGCCCCGGGACGGGGCCGGCCCCGCCCCGGCCTAGTCCGGCCGCTCGCGCCGCCGGATGCTCCACTGGAGGAGCGGCGGCGTCACGAGCGTTGTGAGGATGACCATGATCACGACGGCGGCGTACGTGGCCGGCGTGATGACCCGCTCTCCCGCGACCGTCAGCGTCGCGCCGACGTTCGCGAAGATGAGCCCCACCTCGCCCCGCGGCACCATCCCGATCCCGACCGTCAGGCGGTCCACGCCCCGCTGGAGCACGCCGAGAGAGCACGCCTGCTTCCCGATCCATGCCGCCACCGTGAGCGTCGCCGCCAGCGCGAGGATCCCCGGATCCGCGAAGGTCTGGAGCTCCACCCGGGCACCCGTCAGCACGAAGAAGATCGGGACGAGAAAGGTCGAGATCGGGTGGAGCAGGGACTCGATGCTGTTCTCGCGGCTCTCCTCGAAGGGGGAGAAGTACGGCCCCTCGAGGATGAGCCCCGCCGCGAACGCGCCGACGATGGGAGCCAGGTCGGCTCGCGCGGCGAGATACGAGAGCAGGAAACAGAAGATGAGCCCGGTCGAGAGCAGGATGCCGCGCACCCGGATCTTCGCCGCGAGCCGGATCAACCGCCGCGCGAGCAGGATGCCCAGCAGGATGGCCGCGATCAGGAACCCGAGCGCCTTGAAGGTGATCCAGGCGATGTCCCCGAACGAGAGTCCGGCTCCGCCCTGATCGACGGCGGTGATCGCGCCGCTCACGACGGCCAGGATCACGAGTCCGAGCACGTCGTCGATCACGGCCGCGCCGAGGATGATCTTCGCCTCGCGAGTCCGGACGGCTCCGAGATCGTGGAGCACGCGGGCCGTGATGCCGACGCTCGTGGCCGTGAGCACCGCGCCGAGAAACGCGTGCACGTAGGCGGGCTTGTCGGGAAGGAGCCACGCTCCCGCGCCCCACCCGAGCGCGAACGGCGTGATCACTCCGAGGACGGCGACGAGCGTCGCGGACGCGCCGACCTGCACCATCTGGCGCACCGTCGACTCCAGTCCGACCTCGAACAGGAGCACGATCACCCCGAGGCTCGCGAGCGTGGCGAGGACCGGGTCCTCTCGAATTCCGGCGAGCCCGCCGAATCCAAGGAGGGCGAGATTGCCGATCACGATGCCGGCGAGGAGCTCGCCGAGGACCGCGGGCTGTCCGACTCGCGCCGCGGCCCATCCTCCGAGCTTCGCCACCGCGAGCACGACCGAGAGATGGAGGAGAAGCGGAACGACGGGATCGGCGGCGGCCGCCGCCCACGACGGCCTCGGCAGCAACGCGCCGAGCGCGACGGCTCCAGCCACGATCCAGAGTACCGGAACTCGGTTCGTTCCCATGGGTTGCGAGGATACCGGAGGGTCTCTCGAATCTGATAGCATGATCGAGAGCTGTTCCTCGCGGACCACGGCGGCGAGATCCGCCTCGTCGCCGATCGCGCGCGCCGGGCCACACCATCACGGGAGAACCACCATGAGGATCACGAGCTTCGGGACCAGCCTCGCCGCACTCTCCGGCGCGGTCCTCCTCGTCTGC
>DASTBC010000299.1 GCA_035712245.1 Candidatus Eisenbacteria bacterium | reverse complement strand
ATCGTGACCGTGGACGACTTCGTGGACATCGCCGGCGAGCTGCTCGAGGAGAAGCTCGCCGAGTGACCTTCCTCGAAACGCCCCCTCGTGTGGTGGGCCGTGTCCACGGCGCGGACGCCGGGCCCACCCTGATCGTGATCGGTGGGCTCCACGGGAACGAGCCGTCCGGGCTCGTCGCCGCGGGCCGCGTCCTGCCGGAGATCGTCGCGGCGGTTGCGGAAGGAGGGCTTCGCGGCGAGCTCGTCGTGCTCTCCGGCAATCGCGGCGCGCTCCCGCTCGGCAAGCGGTACCTGGATCGCGATCTGAACCGCGGATGGACGGCCTCGAGGATGGAAGCGCTGCGATCCGGGGAAGACGCGGAGGGCGGCGCCCTCTCCGTTCACGCGGCCGAGGATCGGGAACAGCTCGAGCTCGAGCGGGAGATCACGAAGGTGCGCGCGAGGGCCCGAGGACCGGTTCATCTCCTCGATCTCCACACGACCTCCGCGCCCGGGATCCCCTTCGGCATGGTGGGCGCGAGCGCCGAGGACGCGCGCTTCGCGAGGCACTTCCCGCTCCCGGTCCTCGGAGGGCTGCTCGGAGCGCTCGAAGGCGTCCTCCTCGACTTCATGAGCGGCCAGGGGCTGGTCACCCTGGGCGTCGAGGCCGGGCAGAACGAGGACCCGGCCTCGGCCGACCGCCACGAAGCGGTGATCCGGATCGCGCTCGTCGCGGCGGGGCTCGTGGACGAGGACGCGGCGCCGGGTCTGGAGCGTGCCCGCGTGCTGTTGCGGGACGCGTCGCTCGCCCGGCCGGACCGGATCGAGGTCTTCCACCGCCATCCCATCACGCCCGAGGACGGCTTCCGGATGGAGCCCGGCTTCGCGAACATCGCCCCGGTCGAGGAAGGACAGCTCCTCGCGCGCGACCGCCGCGGCGAGATCCGCGCGCCGGAGCGGTGTCTCGTGCTGCTCCCGCTCTACCAGGCGCTCGGGGACGACGGGTTCTTCCTGGGGAGAGTCGCCGGCTAGCTCAGCGGAGCAAGACCATGCGCCGCCTGCCGACGTACGATCCGGCGCGCAGCTCGTAGAAATACACGCCACTCGCTCGGACGGCGCCCGCTTCGTCCTTCCCGTCCCAGGTCGCCTCGTGTGTCCCCGTCGGAAGATCACGATCCAGAATGACCCTCACCAGGCGGCCGGTCACGTCGTACACACGCAGGCTCGCACGGCCTCCGTGAGGGAGCTCCTTCTACCAGGGAAGGACGGCCGCGGCGGCGACGAGGGGAAGGATTTTCGCAGCTTTGAAAATCAGGGGGTGCGGCCCGGTGCGCATCTCCACCAGGCGCTTCGTGCCGCAACGGTGGATCCGGGAAAACGCCAGCGCTCCAAAGCGTTCCCTGTTCGAAAGCGTGCGGGCACGTCTCCTGCTACTCCGGGTGCCATGGACCCGCTCGGCGGGCCCTGTCCAAAAGGAGACACGTCATGAGAGATAATGAGAGAGAAGAACGCGAACGACGTGAGCGCGAGGAGCGCATGCGACGCGAGCGCGAGGAGCGAGGCGGGACGGGCGGTGGAGTTGGCGGAGCAGGTTTCGAGCGGGGCGGCGGCGGCGGGCAGCAGGTGGATCGCGGAAACGATCGCGGACGTGAAGAGCGCGGAGACAAAGAGGGGCAGCGCCCGAATCGGTAACATACGGCGCCCCCCTCGTTTCGTTTCAGGCCCACCCGCGCACCGGGTGGGCCTGACCTATTTCAACCCCTCCACGAGATACAGATCCGAGACGTGAGAGCCGTACGTGTACGCGTAGACGCTCCCGTCCGGCGAGACCATCGGGTTGCCGATGCGCGTCACGCCCATGGCGTCGGCGGGCACGAGGTCCTTCCACACCGTTCGCGTCCCGGTCGCGACGTCCACCCGCGCGAGCTGGAGCTTCCGGCGCCCTTCCTCCGGTAGCGCGGTCACGAGGTGCCGTCCGTCGAGGCTCCAGCGGATCGGAAACTCCGCCGGAAGGAGTCCTCGCACCGGCTTCGGATCGCCGCCAGCGAGGGGCCAGATTCCGATCGTCTTGTCGGGCCCGCGTGCCACGACCGACTTCCCATCCGGCGACACCAGATGCGACCCGAAGCCGAACCCGGCAATCCCTTCCGGCGTGACCGCGCGCGGCTCGCCTCCGTCGACACGCTGGAGGTAGTAGCGAAGCCCATGGCCCGGCTCGCTCGCGAGGAGAAGCACGCTCGAGCCGTCGGGGAGGAAGGTCCCGTTCTGATAGTCGCGGATCGGTCCGGAGGGCAAGGATCCGGCCTGTCCTGCTCCGGTGGGAAGGAGCACGGGATGCGGCCGCTCGCCGCGCTCGATCGAGAGCACCCACTTCCCGTCGGGTGAGAGCGCGAGCGCCTCGCCGTCGCCGAGCCGCACGGCGGGCGACCCGTCCGTCTTGCGGAGGTACACGCCGTACGCGGGGCCTCCGCCTTCGCCGCCCTCCGTGAAGAGAAGCAGGCTCCCGTCGCGCGAGAAGTCCCGCACCGCGGACCAGTCGAGCCACGAGAGATCGCGCTCCTCGCGGTCGCCGGGCGCGCGCCCCGCAATCCCGTAGCGGATCGTCCACTCGGCGAGGAGCACCTCGCCCTCGCGGGAGATGTCCTGCAGCGCGAGCGAGCCGGGAGGGCGCATGATGGTGCGCGTCTTGCCGCCGCGCGTCACCGCGTAGAGACCTCGCGTCGGCCCCTGCGCAGCGGCCGTGAACCAGATCTCCTCCCCGTCGGGCGCCCAGGCGACTCCCTGGATGCTCTTCCAGAGGTCCGTCAGCCGCTTCACGTTCCCCGAGCGGTCCGCGATCGCCACGTAGCCGCGATCGTCTCCGAAGATCGGGTGGTCGAGGAACGCGATCCGGTCTCCCTTCGGAGAGAAACGCGGCTCGCGGATCGTGCCGCCGGTTTCGTGGAGCACCTTCCCGATCGGGAACTCGAGCCGCCGCGATCCTTCTTCCTCTCGGACCACCGCGAGATCCTCGCCTTTCGGCTCCCAGTCCGCCCAGAGCACCCCTTCCAGGATCTCGCGGGGCGCGCCTCCCTCGATCGGAAGCCGGGCCAGCGTCCCCTTGTACGCCCACCCGCCCGCGTACTGGGCGCGGAGGAGCACCGCCAGCTCGCCCGACCTCGACACGGAGAGGATGCTCGCGTCCGAGAGGCCGAGCGCGCGCGATTCGGGGCTCTCGGGCCGCGTCGAGAAGATCTCGGGAGGCCCTCCCGCCCAGGCGGCGCCGTACACGATCGTGCGCCCGTCGGGAGCGAAGCGGCCCGACCACACGAATCCGGGTCGGTACGTGACGCGCTGGAACTCCGGCGGCTCGGAGCCGCTCCGTTCGCCCAGCGGAACGCCGAAGAGCAGCCCGCCCGTGATCCCGGTCAGGAGCATGGCCGGAACGAGCCACCGCGCGGAGAACGCGCCGCGTCCCCCCGCCCCCGGCCCGGCCCCGGCCACGCCCATTCCCTCCAGAGCGCTCTCCAGATGGAACGCGAGATCGTGCGCGGAGTGATACCGCTGCCTCGGATCCTTCTCGAGACATCGCAGCACGATCTTCTCGAGAGCCGGCGGGATGTCGCGTCCCGGAGCGCGCATCGGCTCCGGATCGGACCGGAGGATCGCCGTCATCGTCTCGGCGGCGGTGGCGGCCTGGAACGCGCGCTTCCCCGTGAGCATCTCGTACAGGATCGTGCCGAGCGCGAAGAGGTCCGAGCGGGAATCCGCGGGCTCTCCACGCACCTGTTCCGGCGACATGTAGCCCACGGTTCCGAGCACCACGCCGGACTGCGTCTGCGCCGCGGCAATGGTGGATTCCGGAGACCCCGCCGGCCCCACGAGCTTGGCCAGGCCGAAATCGAGGATCTTCAGACGGCGGTCCTTCGACACGAACAGGTTCGCCGGCTTGAGGTCCCGGTGCACGATCCCCTTCTCGTGCGCGGCCGCGAGCCCTCGGGCGACCTGGACCGCGAGCTCGATGGCGTGGCGGAGCGGAAGCGGCTCCGCGTCGAGCCTCCCGCGCAGCGTCTCTCCTTCGAGGAGCTCGGTCACGAGGAACGGGCGGCCGCCCTCGGCGCCCACGTCGTAGATCGCCAGGATGTTGGGATGGTTGAGCGCGGCCACGGCGCGGGCTTCCTGCTCGAAGCGGCTCAGCCGCTCGGGGTCCGAGGCGAAGGCCGGAGGGAGGACCTTCACGGCCACGTCGCGCCCTAGCCTTGGATCCCGGGCGCGATGGACCTCGCCCATGCCGCCGGCCCCCAGCGGGCCGCGGATCTCGTAGGGGCCGAGCCGGGCCCCGGCCGTCACGGTCATGAGGGGAGTATAGACTGGAGTGTCAGGCCCGACTTGCCGATAGATGAGAGGCGCTCCCGCGATCCGCGGGACCGCGCCGTCCGAATCCCCCGTCTGGAGCCGAGCCTTGGCCAAGAAACGACGCCTTTCGATCCCGGGCATCGCGGTGGTCATGCCGTTCGCGGCAAGGGCCCTCAAGTTCCTCGTGAAGAGCCAGCTCTTCACGGTGCTCCTCGTCCTCTGCGCGCTCGGTTACTGGGCGGGCACCCAGGCCCGTCCGGATCCCCAGTCGATCCCGTACGAGGACCTCTTCGAGAACATGTCCGTCGTCTCCTACCGCGACTCGCCTTCGGACACGATGCCGAAGTTCGTCGTGGAGCTGGCGGCCCGGGGAACGATGTTCCGGCAGTACGACGTGGATTCGAGACGGTTCCTCGAGCCGCTGCGGGGCCGCGACTATCGCCGCTCGATCAGCGGTTCCCGCTACGAGCCCCTTCACGTGCGGGGACACGTGGCGCGGGGGTTCTGGTTCGAGCTGCCGACCACCCCCTCACGACCGGCTCACGGCGACCAGTTCGAGGAGCTGTACCGGTCCACCCTGGACTACCTGAAGCCCGTCTCCGTCACCGCCGCCGTGCTCGGGGCGCTGTCCGGGTACTCGACCGGATACCGGATGGCGGTCTGGAGCGGCTCCCTCGCGAACCCGAAGGTCCAGGAACGCGTGATCGCGAGCCCCGCCTTCTCTCGCGAGGTGGCTCGCGAGGCGTGGAGACGGGTCCTTCTCGAGCCGGTCGTCGTCGGCCACGAAGCCGACGTGGTGCGCTTCGCCGAGATCCGGGGCACCCAGCGCGTCTACACGAACTTCTTCCGCCTGGCGCTGAACGACAGCGACCGGTTCATCCCGCGGGAGGTGGCGAGGCTCGACTCGATGGGGCTCCACCGCGAGTCGCGCGCGATGAGATCCTTCGCGAGCGCGGTGAGCCGCGCGGCGCAGGACACCTGCGATCTCACGAGCGAGGACTTCCGCGCGGTGGAGGAGTGGGCCAGCCTCCTCGCGCGCGACGGCCACTGGGCGCGCCGCGGCATTCCGCTCGACGCCGAGGACCGGATGCGCTATCTCGGCACGCTCGCGTGGTACGGAGTCGCGCCCGCCACCGGACACGAGCAGCGGATCTGGATCGGGCCTCGCATCCTGGTGCGCGTCGGAGAGGACGAGGGCTTCGTCGCGGACGAGATCCCGCTCCACCCCGCGGGCTCCCCCGTCGCGTGGCGGGAATGGCTGCGCGACGACAGCATGACGCTGAGCTCGAACGCGTGGACCGCGCAGTGGATGGGGGACCTGAAGCAGTTCACGCCTCTCGTGCACGCGGGGCGGAACATCGCGCGCGCGGTCGCGAGGAGCGGGGGCGGGAGCGGCGGTACGAGAGCGCGCGAAGCGCCCCAGGTGGTCGCGTCCCGGCGGGAGGCGGCAACGGCGGGAGCGGCGCCGACCGCCGTGCGCGCCGGTCTCGGCGCGAACAGAACGGATCCCTACGCCGTGGGGCGCGGCGCGTTCTCCGTGGCCCCGCACCCGGCGACACCGCCCCTGCTTCACACGGCTCCGTCCGTTCCGGCGACGGTGGCCGACTCCCTGCTTCCCGGATTCGACATGAGCGCTCCCTTCGCGGACTCCACCGGGGCGCGGGCCGATTCGAGCGGCACCGCGTCCGGATGGTCGAGCGTGAAGGGCGAAGCGGTCGGAGTGGCGGCCGAGCCCTAGCGCGCCGGGCTTCCAGGCGCCGGCACCTAGCGCGCCGGGCCGCCCGGCAACGAGCGCGCGAATTCCAGGAAGGCGGGCTCGAGGGAACGAACGAGCGGGGGCGTCTTCAGGAAGAGCCCGCTGGACGTGGAGTCGTAGGGGCTCGAGACATCGATCTCATCGGTCTCCGATTCACGCGGCGGCATGTCCTCTCCTTCCGACAGCGCGACCTCGCTCGTTCCCCAGTACGTGCCCGAGAAGACCCTCGCCCGCGACTCGAGGTCGTACACGTGGACGGAGACCCGTGCGTCCTGACCGGTGACCCGCACCATGCCGGTCGGTGAGCGGAGATCGGGATTCGTGGAGGGATCCGTGCGGTCCACGCGACGGGTCACGACCTCTTCCACCCGCGCGAGGATTCCGTAGCGGGCGACCGAACGAAGGGATGCCGCGGCGCGGCCCATCCACACCGGGTCCACCTCCCCGTGCATCTGATACCCGAGGAGCAGGACTCGCGACGTCGAGTCGTCGAGCGCCGCCGCCGCGCGCGCGTGTGGGACCAGCTTCACGTCGGGCCGCGTGGCCCGGAGCACGCGCTCCAGCGCGTCGACGAAGGGCGCGCGAACGTGATCCATCTCGTCCACCTGCACCACGCTCACGACGACCGCGGTCCCCGAGAGAAGCGCGTCGCGTGTGAACGTGTCGTCCTTCTCGCGAACCTGGGACGTGTACGAGCAGCCTCCGGCCCACGCCGTCGCGAGCGCCAGCAGGACGGGAAGGACCGAAGGCCGGGCAGGGGATCGGCGAGTCGCCGCGGGACCATGGAGCATCGCCCTAGCGTACCCCGGAATCGAAGGAAACGTCCGCAACCGCCCCGGACCGCGGCGGTCTCGGGTAGGATGGTGCGGATTCCCTTCGACCTCCCTCGGGCTCAGGAGACCGCCATGTGCCGCAACATCAAGACTCTGTTCAACTTCGAGCCGCCTGCCACCGACGAGGAGATCCGTGCGGCCTCGATCCAGTTCGTGCGCAAGCTATCCGGATTCACGAAGCCTTCGAAGGCCAACGAGGCCGTGTTCGAGCGGGCGGTGGACGAGGTGGCGGATGTCGCGAGGAAGCTCATCGACTCGCTCGTGACCACCGCGGAGCCGCGGGACCGCGAGGTCGAAGCCGAGCGCGCCCGCGCGCG
>DASTBC010000298.1 GCA_035712245.1 Candidatus Eisenbacteria bacterium | reverse complement strand
AAGGTCGCCGTGTTCCCGGTCAGCGTCACCGCGCCGGCCGTCGATCCCGCCGTGCTGCTCAGGAGGAACGTCGTTCCGCTCACCGAAGCCGGGGCCATCGCCTCCGAGAAAGTCGCCGTCACGTTCCCGTCCACGTCGACGGCTGTCGCACCATTCGCCGGGACCGTCGTCGTCACCGTCGGCGGCGTCACGTCCGGGGCCGACCCTGTCGTGAACGTCCACACCCGGTCCGAAGCCAGGTTGTTCCCGGCCAGGTCCTGCACCCCCGTCGTCACCCGCGCCGTGTACGTCGTGCTGTACGCGAGCGGGCTCGACGGATTCAACGTCGCGGTATTCCCCGATAGCGACACCGTCGCCGCCAGCGTCGAGGTTCCGACCGTCAGGCGGAACGTCGTCCCGGTCACGGACGCCGCGTCCACCGGCTCCGAGAACGTCGCGGTCACGTTGACGTTCGGATCCACTCCGGTCGCGCTCGCCAGGGGCGTGACGCTCGTGACGGTCGGCGGCGTCACGTCGGGCGCGGCTCCGGTGGTGAAGGTCCACACCCGGTCCGACGCCATGGAGTTCCCGGCCAGGTCGCGGACGCCCGTGGTCACCCGCGCCGTGTACGTCGTGCTGTAGGCGAGCGCCGCGGAGGGATTGAAGGTCGCGGTGTTCCCGGACATCGTCACGGCACCCGCGACGGACCCCGCCGTGCTGCTCAGGAGGAACGTGGTCCCGTTCACCGTGGTCGCGTTCATCGGCTCCGAGAACGTAGCCGTCACGTTCGCGCCCGGGTCGACCCCCGCCGCCCCGTTCGTGGGACTCAGGGCCGTGACGGTCGGCGGGGTCACGTCGGGCGCGGCTCCGGTCGTGAAGGTCCACACGTGATCGGCGGCCAGGTTGTTTCCCGCGAGATCCTCGACTCCCGTGGTGACGCGGGCCGTGAAGGTGGTCGCGTACGCCAGCGGGGTCGATGGGGTGAACGTGGCCGTCTGGCCCGCGAGGGACACCGTCCCGGTGACCGACCCCGCTCCGCCGCTCAGGCGGAAGGTCGCCGTGTTCACCGATGTCGAGGACACGGGCTCCGAGAACGTCGCACGGACGAGAGTCGCCGGATCGACACCGGTCGCTCCGTTCGCGGGCGCCGTGACGTCCACCGTCGGGCGCGTCAGGTCCGGCGCGGGCTCGGTGGTGAACGTCCACACGAACTCGGACCCCAGGTTGTTCCCCCCGAGATCCTCGACCCCCGTGGTCACGCGCGCCGTGTACGTCGTCTGATACGCGAGGGAGGTCGACGGCGTGAGGATCGCGGTCTCGCCGGAGAAGGTGACGGTTCCGGCGATCGGAGTGGCCCCGGCGTTCAGACGGAACGTAGACGTGCTCACCGACGCGGGTTCCATCGGCTCCGAGAACGTCGCGCGCACGGTCGCGGTGGGAGCCACGCCCGTGGCTCCGCTGAAGGGCAGGACGGAAATCACGCTCGGCGGCGTGACGTCCGGGGGCGCCCGGGTCGAGAAGGTCCAGACGTAATCCGTCGCGAGGTGGTTTCCCGCGAGGTCCTCGATCCCCGCCGTCAGCCTCGCCGTGTAGGTCGTGCTCGCTTCGAGGGGGCCGGCCGGCGTGAAGGTCGCGGTGGTCCCGGACACGCTCACCGTTCCGGAGACCGTCCCGACTCCTCCCGTGAGCCGGAAGGTCGAGGTGGTCACGGTCGATCCCGCGACGATCTCGGAGAAGGTGGCCCGGATCACCGCATCCGCCGGCACGTCGGTGTCTCCCGAGAGCGGGTCGGTCGAGACCACGGTGGGCCGCGTCAGGTCCGGAGGCGGCGCCGTCGTGAAGGTCCACACCATGTCCGAAGCCATGTTGTTCAACGCCAGATCCCACACGCCGGTGGTCACCCGGGCCGTGTAGGTGGCGCTGGGCGCGAGAGGAGCCGAAGGCGTGAAGGTCGCCACCTGTCCCGTCAGCGAGACGGTTCCCGAGACGGAAGTGCCGCCCCGGGTCAGCCGGAACGTCGTCCCGTTCACCGAGGCCGGGGACACGGGCTCCGAGAAGGTCGCCTGCACGACGGTCCCATGGTCCACGTTGGTCGCGCTCGGGGCCGGGAGCACATCCACGACCGTGGGCGGCGTCTGGTCGGGAGTCGGGGCCGTCGTGAACGACCACACGAAGTCCGCCGCGAGATGGTTCCCCGCCGGGTCCATGATCCCCGTCGTGAGACGCGCGGTGTAGACCGTGTTGGGAACGAGCGTGCTCGCCGGCGTGAAGGTGGCGGTCTTGTCCGTGAGCGTCACCGCTCCCGTGACCGCACCGACGCCGCTCCCGGTGAGCCGGAACGTGGTCGTGGTGAGCGAAGCGGGAGCGGGGGCCTCCGAGAACGTCGCGGTCACCGCGGTCCCGGTCGTGATGCCGGTGGCGCCGTTCTGCGGCGAGATCGCCGCCACCGTCGGAGGCACCTGGTCCGGCGGAGCGGCCGTGGTGAACGTCCACACGTAGTCCGACGCGAGCCGGTTCCCCGCGAGATCCTCGATGGCGTCGGTCACCCGGGCCGTGTAGGTGGTGTTCGGCGCCAGCGGGCTCGAGGGCGTGAACGTCGCGGTGAAATCGGCGAGGGTCACGGTGCCCGTCACCGGAGCCGTCCCCGACACGAGGAAGGTTCCCGCGTGGATGGACGCGGGAGCGACCTCTTCCGAGAACGTCGCGCGGATCGTGGTGCCCACCTCCACGTCCTCTTCCGAGCTCAGCGGGGCCACGGACACGACGGTGGGCCGCGTCAGGTCCGGAGGCGGCGCGGTCGTGAAGGTCCACTCGTGGTCGGACGCCAGGCGGTTTCCGGCGAGATCCCGAATCGCGGTGGTGACGCGCGCCGTGTAGAGCGTGTTGGGCTCGAGAGGCGCGGAGGGCGCGAAGGTCGCGGCCGCGCCCGCCAGGTCGACCGTTCCGGACACGCTCCCGCCTGGACCGGAGAGCCGGAAGGACGCGCCATCCACGGAAGCCGGATCCATCAGCTCCGAGAAGGTCGCGCGAACCGTCGTGCTCACGACCACGAGATCGGCGCCGTTGGCCGGCGAGACCGCGGCCACGGTGGGAGCGGTGGTGTCGGCCGGCGGTCCCGTGGTGAACGACCAGACGTAGTCCGCGGCCATGCGGTTGCCGGCACGGTCCCTCACGGCGGTGGTGATCCGGGCGGAGTAGATCGTGTTCGGCTCGAACGGGCTCGTCGGCGTGAAGAGCGCGAGGGAATCGGTCGCCGTCACGGTGCCCGCCACCTCGTGGGAGTCCGCGGGCGCGAAGCCCGCGAGGTCCGCGCGAACGCCGGGCGACACGCCAGCCGACGGCCGGATCATCGGGAGCGACGCCCCGGCGGCCAGGGTGGCGGCTCGGGTCACGACGAAGCTCGAGGACGTGACCGTCGAGGGATCGATCCCCTCCGAGAACGTGACCTGCAGGACCGAAGTCGGCTGGACTTCGGTGGCTCCCGCGTCGGGCACCACGTCGACCACCGCGGGGGCGCCGGTCCCGGGGGGCACGTCGGGAGGAGGGGGCTGCAGCTGACTCTCTTCACAGGAGACGAGAATCAGGCAGACCAGGCAGAGGGCGACGACTCGAGCAGCCAGGTGCATGGGGAAACCATCCGTGGAAGGCTTCCCGCCTGGGAAGCCCCAGCCTTTCAGGGCAAAGATTGTGACCGGACGGTTTCCCCGCCGTCAAGACCCCGCACGAAGCGGGGGCCGCATCTCCTTCACAGGAAGGAAGATCCTAAAGACCGGCGTCCCGAACGGCGTCTCGGAACCGCTTCTCGTCCCATGTGGCCACGCCGAGCGCGCGGGCCTTCTCGAGCTTCGACCCCGCGTCCTCCCCGACGACGACGGCGTCGGTCTTCTTGCTCACCGAGGACGTCACCTTCCCTCCCGCCGCGCGGATCAGCCGCTCGGCCTCTTCACGCGGCATTTCCAGCGTCCCCGTCAGCACGAACGTCTTTCCAGCGAACGGCCCGCCCGCCGCCGCGCGGGAAGGACGCTCCGGCGGGCGTCCCTTCACGCCGCGATCGGTGAGACGCCGGACGAGCGCGCGGCCCTCGCGCGCGCGGAAGAACGAGCTCACGCTGGCCGCGATCTCCGGACCGATGCCCGGTATCTCGAGGAGCGTCTCCTCGTCCGCCTCGGCCATCGCCTCGAGGGAACGGAACCGTTCGGCGAGGAGTCGCGCCACGGTCGCGCCCACGTGCCGGATCCCCAGCGCCGTGACGAGCCGCTCGAGGGGCGCGTCCTTGCTCCCTTGGATCGCCTTCACGAGATTCCCCGCCGACTTCTCGGCCATTCCCTCGAGCGGAAGGAGCGTGTCCACCGTCAGGTCGTAGAGATCCGCCGGATCCTCCACCAGCTCCTGATCCACCAGCTGGTCGACCGTCCGCTCGCCGAGCCCCTCGATGTCGAGCGCGCCGCGGCTCGCGTAGTACTGGATGCGTCGGCGCACCTGCGCCGGGCAGTAGAGGTTCTCGCAGCGGATCGCCGCCTCCTCCTCGGCGCGCACGAGAGGGCTTCCGCAGACCGGGCACTTCGAGGGCATCTCGAACGTCGGCCCCCGGCGACCGGCGCCCGGAATCACGCGCAGGACCTTCGGGATCACCTCGCCCCCCTTCTCGATCGCGACCCGGTCCCCCACGCGGATGTCCTTCCGTTCGATCTCGTCCTGATTGTGGAGCGTGGCACGCTTCACCACCGTGCCGAGCAGCACCACCGGCTCGAGGATCGCGACGGGCGTCACGGTGCCCGTGCGCCCTACCTGTAAATCGATGCGGAGGAGCTTCGTCTCGGCCTCGGTGGAACCGAACTTGTAGGCGATGCCCCAGCGCGGCGCCTTCGCGGTCGCCCCCAGACGCGCGCCCGCGCGGAGGTCGTTCACCTTCACGACGAGGCCGTCCGCTCCGTACGGCAGCGTTCCCCAGCGCTTCTCCCAGCGCTCGCACAGCGCCCGGAGCCCGTCGATGCCTCGCACGACCTGATTGTCGGGGTTCACGCGAAGCCCCATCGAGCCGATTCGCTCGAGCGCCTCCTTCTGCGTCTCCACGTCGTGCCGCTCGGGATGAACCAGCTGGTAGACGAAGATCGAGAGCGGACGTCGGGCCACCTCGGCGGTGTCGAGCGTCTTCAGGCTTCCGGTGGTGGCGTTCCTCGGATTCATGAACGCGGATTTCCCCGCGGCCACGCGGCGCTCGTTCATCTTCTCGAACGCCTTCGTCTCCATGTAGACCTCGCCGCGGACCTCGAGGACGTCCGGGACGGCCCGGCCGTTCAAGCGCAGGGGAATCGAGCGAATGGTGCGGAGGTTTCCGGTGATGTCGTCGCCGCGCTCCCCGTCCCCGCGCGTGAGCCCGAGCGTGAACCGTCCCTTCTCGTACCGGAGGTGGACCGCGACCCCGTCCACCTTCGGCTCGACCGCGTACTCCACGGACTCCACGCCGAGGGCCTTCCGAACGCGCGCGTC
>DASTBC010000297.1 GCA_035712245.1 Candidatus Eisenbacteria bacterium | reverse complement strand
GACGTGGTGAGCGGGCTCGCCATTCTGGCACTCACGCTCCCGTTGTTCCTGCTCGTGGCGGCGGCGATCAAGGTCGACAGCCGCGGGCCCGTGTTCTACCGGCAGTGGCGGACGGGGCTGAACGGAAGGCGATTCCGGCTGTACAAGTTCCGCACGATGCGCCAGGACGCAGACAAGCTGAAGGAGTCGCTGCGCACGCTGAACGCGCACGGTCCGAACTCGATCGACTTCAAGATCAAGGACGATCCCCGCGTGACGCGCGTGGGACGAATTCTGAGGCGGCTGAGCCTGGACGAGATTCCCAACGTCCTGAGCGTGCTTCGAGGCGACATGAGCCTCGTCGGACCGCGCCCCACCAGTTTCGACGTGGACGTGTACGCGGACTGGCACCTGGCGCGGCTCGCAGTCCCTTCGGGAATCACGGGCCTGTGGCAGGTATCGGGGCGTGCGGACGTCGACTTCGACGAGAGGGTCAAGCTGGACTGCCGGTACATCAAGGAGCAGTCGCTGTGGCTCGACCTCAAGATCATGGCGCTGACGCCGTTTCGGGTGTTTGGAGGACGGGGCGCGTACTGAGAGTCGCACACGAAGGAGCTAACGAAAGGCGGCTCAGCGCCACGCGGCTCATGCGAGCGGGCGGGAGGAAGGCTGGGGGAGGCGGGCTCCTCGCTCGATCCAATGCATCGAGATTGAGGGCAGCATCGCTCGCTGCGAGGTCCTTCGCCTCCCCCAGCCTTCCTCCCGCCTGTTCGCGTCAGGACCACGGACGCACGCCACCGTTCTTCACGTCCCACTTCTCTCAGCAACCCGCGCCTGGCCGCGAGACGCCGATCCTCGAGATTGGTCTCACCAGTATGGAGCTTGTCGTTGGGTGAGGGACGGTGGAGTGCTGTGCTGGTGCTATGCGAACAGGCAGGAGGAAGGCTGGGGGGAGGCGAAGGACCTCGCAGCGAGCGACGCCGCCCGCAATCTCGATGATTTCGATCGAGCGAGGAGCCCGCCTCCCCCCGGCCTTCCTCCCGCCCGCTCGCATGAATCGCGTAGCGCTGAGCTGCCTTTCGTTACGATCCGGTCAACCCAGCGCGCACTCGTTCTTGCCGGTCTCCAGCTCCTGCGCTTCCATCTCCCAGACCTGGAGCAAGCCCAGGTTCACGGCCTTGATCTTGCGGTAGGCCTCGGGACTCGATCCGACCTTCTTCAGCACCCACGAGACGAACTCCCCCTCGTTCTTCAGGCGGAGAGGCTCGTTCATCGGCTCGAGCGATCCCCAGTCGTGCCCGACGCTCCGGTCCTTCTCTCGCTCCGCGTCGGACGCGTAATGTGCCGGATAGACGCGGCAGCCCGGCTTCCACGTGGCGCGCGCCCGCTCGAGGCTCTTCCAGAGAATGGGCGTCCAGGCTTCGACCTTCCCGCCGAGATCCGGCCTGCCGATCGAGCGGATGAAGACGAAGTCACCCGAGAGCACGGCGTGGTCTCCCGCGCGGAAGCAAACGCTGCCCTCGGTGTGGCCGGGCGTGTGGTCCACGACGAGCTCCGCCGTCCCGACCGGAAGGCGCTGTCCATCCGCGAGCGGCGAGAAGGGGATCGTCGCGGGGGATCCGTCGTACGGGAGGATCGCATCGGCGGGATGCAGGTGGTACGGGATGCCGAGGGACTTCGCGATGGACGGGCCGCCGCTGATGTAGTCGGCGTGCGCGTGCGTGTCCGCCACGCCCACGATCTCGAGCCCGCGCTCCCGCGCGAGATCGACGAACGCCTGCCACTTCCGCGGAGGATCCACCACGAGCGCCTTGCCCGCCGACGCCACGAGATAACCCAGCGAACCCTTCGCGATCCGGTCGAACTGGATCCAGTGGTCGAACCCGGCGGGCGGATCCATCACGCGAGAGATCACCGCGTCCGCCCAGGCGGCCATGCCGCCCCGGACCGATCGCGCCACGTAGCCCAGCTCGTTCAGGTGGTGGGCGATCTGCTTGCTCGCGTTCCCCCTGCCGCACACCACCGCGATCGGGCCGTCGGGGGGGAGCGCGCTCGACACTCCCTCACCCATCGCGAGGATCTCGGAGCCCCGGATGTTGAGGAATTTCTCGGGCGCCACGAGGTCGATCTTCCCTCCCGCGAGGGCCGCGGGAGCCCGGACGTCCAGGATCCGCAGTGATTGGCCCGACTCGACCGCGCGCACGAGTTCTTCGGTGGTGATCTCCGGAGCGTCCTGCAGGTTTGCCATGGCCGGATTCTGGCCCCCGCGGACCAGGCCCGTCAATGACACCTTTGACCCGGACGGGACGGTCGCGGCAAGATACCGCGATGCTCCCGGGTCTGGCTCTGGCCGTCATGGTCGCGCTCGCCGCGCGTCTCGTGCACCACGCGCTCCCGCCCGCGGTCGGAACCGTCGTGGGGGAGGTCCTCTTCGCGGTGGTCCTGGGCCTCGTCGTGGGGAACGCGGTTCGGCTCCCCGACTCCCTGCGGCCCGGGATCCGGTTCTCGTTCCAGACGGTGCTTCGGATCGCGATCGTGCTGCTCGGCGCGTCGCTCTCCTTCCAGCAGGTCGTGGCGACCGGATCGGCCGCGCTCCTCATCATCGTGATCCTCATGCTCCTCGCGCTGGCCGCGGCGCACCTGCTCGGCCGCGCCGCTCGCGTCCCCGCGCGGCTCGCCACGCTGATCGGCGTGGGCACGGCGGTCTGCGGGAACTCGGCCATCGCGGCGACCGCACCCGTGATCCAGGCCCGCGACGAGGAGGTCTCGTTCGCGATCGCCACGAACACGCTCTTCGGAACCGTCGCGGTGATCCTCTACCCGATCGTGGGCCGCGCGCTCGGGTTCACGGACGCGACGTACGGAACCTGGGCCGGCACCGCCGTGAACGACACGTCGCAGGTCGTGGCCGCGGGATTCGCGTTCAGCGAGGCCGCGGGCGACGTGGCCACGACGGTGAAGCTGACGCGGAACGCCCTCATGGGGCTCGTCATCGTGGGGATCGGGATGGCCTACGCGAGCGGCCCCGGCACGACGGGATCGAAGCCTCGCGTGCCGGCGTGGAAGCGAATCCAGCAGTCGTTGCCGCTCTTCGTGGTAGGGTTCCTGCTGATGGCGGTGCTTCACTCCGTGGGCGCGCTCGCGTGGGCGTCGCGCGCGCTCGGCGTGAACGTCGTCACGCTGCTGCGCGACGTCTCACGCGTGCTGATCCTCGTGGCGCTCGCGGGCGTCGGGCTCTCCACGCGATTCGACGCGATGCGACGGATCGGCTGGAGGCCGTTTCTCCTCGGACTCGTGCTCGCCGTCCTCACGTCGGGCACGAGTCTCCTTCTCATCCACTTCATGGAGTCCAGGATATGAGCGCGACGCCCGCCGCCACACCGGAGCTGCCGGAGGGGTATCTCCTCCGACGACCGACTCCGGACGATGCCGAGGCGGTCGCCCGGGTCATGATCGCGGTGGACATCGACGAGTCCGGAAAGCCGGACACGTCCGTCCAGGACGTCCTGGACGACTGGGAGCTGCCGCGGTTCTCCCTCGACCGGGACGCGTGGATCGTGGTCTCGGGACCCACCTCCGCGCGAGGCGAGGTCGTGGCGTACGCGTGGGTCTGGGACCGGATCCCCCACGTCGACGTCCAGGGGGATCTCTACGTGCACCCCGGGCACAAGGGCCGCGGCATCGAGGCGGTGCTCCTCGGGATCCTCGAGCGCCGCACGGCCGAGCACGTCGCGTCGGCGCCGAGCGGCGAGACGGTGCGCCTGGGAGTCTTTGCGAAGGCCGGCAGCACGCTCGCGTCGGAGCTCCAGGGTCGCGGCTACGATCACGTTCGCACGTTCCTGCGCATGACGATCGACCTGAAGCACGGCTACCCCGAGACGCCCGTGCTCGATGGAATCGAGATTCGCGGCTTTCGTCGCGGCGTGGACGAGCTCGCGCTCCATCGCACGATCGAGGAGGCGTTCGCGGATCACTACCGGTTCGCCCCCGAGCCCCACGAGGAATGGGTCTCGCGCCGCACCGGGCACGCCGAGTTCGATCCCACGCTCTGGAGAATCGCGTGGCAAGGAGACGAGGCGGTGGCCGGCATCCTTCCGTATCAGTTCGAGGACCTGAGCTGGGTGCGCGAGCTCGGCGTGCGTCCGCGATGGCGCGGGCTCGGGATCGGCAGGGCGCTCCTCCTCGAGACCTTCCGCGACTTCGAGCGCAGGGGCAGGTCCGCGGTCAGCCTCGGCGTCGACGCGGAAAACGCCTCGGGGGCCACGCGCCTCTACGAGTCGGTGGGAATGCGCGAGGAGCAGCGCCACGACCTCTTCCAGTGGACGGCGGGGACCGCGCGATAAATCGTCGGGAGGGGCTCAGGTCCCAAGCCGTTGTCTCGCAACGCACAAACGTCTTCTGTTCGAAGCGCCCCCGGCCCGGTGGGCGGCGGGTCCGGACGGCATTGATTTCCGTTGACTGCGTTTTGGTGCATCCTTACTTTCCCGACGCGGATTTTTGCGGGCCGCGGATGGCCATGCACCCATAGCCTCTGAGGAGTCGGATCATGACCTTGCAGAGCAGTAACGCGGAGTTCGAATGGATCGACGCATCGGGCGCCCTTCGTCATGACCTCTGGAACGTCGGAGATCCCCATGCCAGGGATGACGACGAGGACGAGGAGTTCGAGGACGACGAGGACGACGACGAGTACGACGACGAGGACGACGAGGACGAGGGCGACGAGTACGACGACGAGGACGAGGACGAGGACTACGACGACGACGACGACGCGGAGGAGGAGGGGGAGGAGGAAGAGGACTTCTAGTCCGCCTCGTCGATCCGCTTTCCGTGGGGTTCGCGCGGCCCGGAACCGGCTCGCGCGAGCCCCATTCGTACCTTGGAGACCAGGGTGACCCGAGCGAGCCGACCCCCGCTAGTGATGCCGGAGCCGTCCCTCTTCCTCGGCGTGCGCGCCGAGGAGGCGCCGCTCTCCCGCGCGCGCGTGGTCGTCATTCCCGCCCCCTTCGATCAGACCACGAGTTACATGCCGGGCACCCGGTTCGGACCCCGTGCCATCCTCGAGGCGTCCCGCCAGGTCGAGTTCTACGACGAGGAGCTGGACCGGGAGCCCTACGAGATCGGGGTCGCCACGCTGGAGTCGATCGAGATCGAGCCGGCGGACATGGAAGCGGGTCTCCGGAGCCTCGAGGCCGTGGCGGGCGGGGTGGCGGCTCAGGGAAAGATCCCGCTCACCCTGGGAGGAGAGCACTCGCTCACGATCGCGCCCGTGGCGGCCCTCCGCGAGCGCTACCCCGGGCTCTCGGTGCTCCAGCTCGATGCCCATCTCGACCTCAGAGACTCGTACCAGGGCACGAGGCTGAGCCACGCCTCCGTGATGCGCCGCATCCGGGATCTCGGCATTCCGACCGTCGCGGTCGGCATCCGCGCCGTGTCCCGGGAGGAAGCCGACTACGTGCACGCGGAGCGCATCCCCGTCTTCCTGGGCCGTGAGATCCGCCGCCGCGGGCTCGACGTGGACGGGATCCTCGCCGAGGTCGGAAATCCGGTCTACATCACGGTCGACCTGGACGCGTTCGATCCCGCGTACGTGCCGGGCGTGGGGACGCCCGAGCCGGGCGGGCTCACGTGGGACGAAGGGCTCATGCTGTTGCGAGCGGTGTGCGAGCGGCGCCAGGTGGTGGGGGTTGACGTGGTCGAGCTCTGCCCCATCCCGGGTCAGGTCGTCTCCGAGTTCTTCGCCGCCAAGCTGGTCCACAAGATCATCGGGTACCTGGGCTTGAGCCCCGAGCAGCCTCCCGGGCGCGGCCGTGGACGCGCCTGAGGTCCGGGAGCGGGCCGGACCCGCCCGGGACGCGGCGACCGAGCGTGGACCCGGACGCGCCACGCTGATCCTCGCCAAGAACCAGGAGCGCCGCCTTCGGTCCGGTCACCCCTGGGTCTTCAGCAACGAGATCGCCACGATCGAGGGGGCGCCCGAGCCCGGGGGCGAGGTCCTCGTGGCCGATCATCGCGGCGGGATCGTGGGGACGGGGCTCTACAACCCCCACTCCCTGATCGCGGCGCGCCTCTTCGTCCGCCGCGACCGTCCCATCGACGCCGCGTTGATTCGCGAACGGATCCGGGACGCGGCGGCGATGCGGAAGCGCCTCTTCCCGGTCGAGACCGCCTACCGGCTCGTCTACAGCGAGGGGGACTTCCTTCCCGGCCTCGTGGTCGACCGCTACGGCGACCATCTCGGCGTCCAGAGCCTCACGCTCGGCGTCGAGCGCCGGATCGACTCCGTGCTCGAGATCCTGATGGACGAGCTGAAGCCCGCCGGAATCTGCTGCCGTCGCGATTCGCCCGCGCGCGCGTACGAAGGGCTCCCGCTCCTCGAGCCCCTCGTGCTCGGGGACGTGCCGGATCTCGTCGCCGCTCCCTACGAGGGATTCGTGATCGAGGTCGATCTCCGCACGGGCCAGAAGACGGGGGAGTTCCTGGACCAGCGCGAGAACCGGAAGCGAGTCGCGCGCGAGGCCCGGGGGCGCCGCGTGCTCGACCTCTACTGCTACACGGGACTCTTCGCGATCCACTGCGCCGCGGCCGGCGCCTCCCACGTTCTCGGCATCGACCGCTCGGGACCCGCGATCGAACGGGCGCGCGCCAACCACCGGAGGAACACGACGGGTCGCTCGGTCGAGTTCGCGGTGGAAGAGGTGGAGCCGGCGCTCGAGCGCCTCGCCGAAGAGGACCGCTTTGATATGATCCTCCTCGATCCGCCGTCACTCGTGAAGAGCCGGAAGACCTTTCGCGAGGGAGCGGCCAAGCTCGAGGCGCTGAACGCGTCCGCGATGCGTCTCCTTCCGCCGGGAGGGATCCTGGCGACCTCGTCGTGCTCGCATCACGTCGACGCGCCGGCGTTCCAGGATCTCCTGCGCGCCGCGGCGAAGCGCGCGGGGGCGGCGTTCCGGCTCGTCGAGGTGCTGGGGCAGAGCCGCGACCATCCGGTCCTCCTCGCCGCGCGGGAGACCTCGTACCTCACGCTCGCGCTGCTCGAGCGCATTCACTGAGCCCTTACCCGGAGTCCACGATGCCCGAGCCCGAGAAGCCGCTGAGCCGGCGAGACCTCTTCCTGGGACTGATCCACTCCTTCCAGGGAGCCGCCATGCAGCAAATGGGGAAGGTTCCGAATCCGTTCACGAACGAGATCGAGCGCGACCTCATGCAGGCGCGGCTCTCGATCGACATGCTGGAGATGCTCGAGGAGCGCACGGCGGGGAACCTGACCGGAGAGGAGACGCGCTTCCTGAAGCACGTCCTGACGGAGCTGCGGCTGAACTACGTCGCGGAGGTCGAGGAGGACCGGAAGGCGGGGAAGGCGACCCCTGACGGCCAGGCCTCCGGCGCGTCCGACGCGCCCGCCGCGTCGGGGGCCGCGCCGGCGGGATCGCCCGAAGGCGGCCCTAGCTCGTCCGCTCCTCCCGCTTGACCTCGTTCCAGAGGCGGTCCAGCTCGGGAAGCCCCGCCTCCCCGGGCGAGCGCCCCTCGGCGCGGAGCCGCTCCACCACCTGATCGAACCGCCGCCGGAACTTGTCCGTCGCGGCGCGCAGCTTGGCCTCCGGATCGGTCTTCACGAATCGGGCGAGATTGACAGCCGCGAAGAGGAGATCGCCGAGCTCCTCGGCCACGTGATCCGGATCGCGCGACGCGATCGCGCGATCGACCTCGTCGACCTCCTCCCGGAGCTTCGCGAGCACGCCGTGCACGTCCTCCCAATCGAACCCGACGGAGGCGGCCTTCTCCTGGACGCGGTAGGCCTTGAGGAGCGCCGGCAGTCCCGCGGGGCTCTTGCCGAGAACCGACTCGTGCGCCGCGGCCGTGCCCGCGGACTCCCGCCGCTTTCCTTCCTCCCATTGGCGGAGCACTCCCTGCGCGTCCAGCTCGCGTCGCTCCCCGAACACATGAGGGTGCCGCGCGATCATCTTCTCGATGGTTCGCCGCGCGATCCCGGAAGGAGCGGGCCCGCCCTCCTCTTCCAGGCGCACGGCGAGGAACACCACGAGGAAGAGGAGATCCCCCAGCTCTTCGGCGGCCCTGGGTCGGTTGCCGGACGTGACTTCGTCCGCCACCTCGTGCGCCTCCTCGACCACGTAGGGACTCAGCGTGCGGGTGGTCTGCTCGCGATCCCAGGGGCATCCGTCGGGGCCGGAGAGGTGGCGAACGAGGTCGAGGAGATCCGCGACGGCCGCCGCGAACTCCGCTCGGTCGGGAGCGGCGGGGGAGCGAGACGGTTCGCGCGGCGTTTCGGACCCGGGCATCCGCGAAGTGTAGGGGGCCCGCGGGGGGAACGTCCAGCCGGGCCGCTTGCTTCCTCGCGCGGCTGTGTGATACTCGTGAAGCGGCCCAAGGGCCGCCCAAACCATGGAATTCCCCACCTGGGTTGAGGTCGACCTCGATCGCTTCCGCCGGAACCTCGGCGCCATCCGCTCGGCCATCGGGAACGCGCGGCGGATCCTTCTCGTTGTCAAAGCCGACGCGTACGGGCACGGCGCCGTCGAGATCGCCCACCACGCGGTGCGCGCGGGCGTGAACACGTTCGGCGTGGCCACCCTCCACGAGGGAATCGAGCTCCGCGCCGCCGGCATCGACGCGCCGATCCTGATCCTGAGCCCATGTCTCGCGGACGAGGTGGACGAGATCGTCGAGCACCGGCTCACGCCGTCCGTCGGCAGCGTCGACTTCGCGGAGCGCCTCTCCGCGCGCTGCGTCTCCCAGCAGGTGGTCGGGCGATTCCACGTCGAGGTCGACACGGGGATGGGACGCACCGGCGTGGACGACGCGGAGGCCGTCGACTTCGTCGCCCGCATCGTCACGCTGCCGAATCTCCGGCTCGAGGGTATGTACACGCACTTTCCCGATGCCGACCGCGGGAGCACCGAGGTCACCGAGGAGCAGATCCGGCGGTTCGCCGCGGTGCTCCGCGCGCTCGGGCTCCGGAACATCCAGGTTCCGATCCGACACGCCGCGAACAGCGCGGGACTCCTCAGCGTTCCGGACTCGTGCTTCGACATGGCACGCCCGGGAATTCTCGCGTACGGCTTCTATCCCACCGCCGAGGTCCCGCGGACGATCCCGGTCGAGGGGATCCTCTCCTTCCGTACGCGCGTGGTGCAGGTGCGCGAGATCGCTCCGGGGCGCACGATCAGCTACGGGCGCACCTACCGGACGGAACGGTGGACGAAGGTGGCGGTCCTTCCGGTCGGGTACGGACACGGGTACCCGTGGCAGCTCTCGAATCGCGGCCAGGTCCTCCTCCGGGGGGCGCGCGCGTCGATCGTCGGGCGCGTGACCATGGATCTCACGATGGTGGACGCGACGGGGATCGAGGACGTCGCCGTGGGGGACGAGGTGATCCTGTGGGGCGAGCAGGGGCGGGATCGGATCGGCCTCGACGAGGTCGCGTCCTGGGCGGGGACCATTCCGTACGATCTCCTCTGCAGCATGGGCAAGCGCGTGGTCCGCGTCTATCTGGAGGCGGGACGGCCGCGAAAGGTGCTGACGCTGATCGGCGAGCGGCAGGAGGTGGAGGTGGCCGAGCCGGCGGGCGCTTCGGGAGCGAAGCGGCGCCGGAGGAAGATCCAGTACCGAACCCGCGCCGGGCCGTAGCCCGGGCGCAAGATGCCGGAGGGCAGAGAGGGAGGGCATGCAAGACGACGTGAAGGTGGGTGACTGGGTGCGTCACACGGAGTTCGGCGACGGGCTCGTGCTCGAGGCTCGGGGCAAGGGGGAGGCGGCGTCCGTGGTCGTCTCGTTCCCGGACAACACGCGCCGCCGGCTCATGCTCAAGTTCGCGCGGCTGACGCGCCTCGAGCCGAAGGAAGGACACGCGACGAAGCTCCCGACTCCCGCGGAGGGGACCCCGAGGAAGGCGCGACCGCGCGCGAAGAAGGCGAGCGGAGACTGAGATGCCGGACGGTCCGTCGGCGCGGCTGATCGGGGCCGCCCGGGCCCTCCTGCCGCGCGCCGCCGCGCGCTACTCCGGGTTCCGGGTCGCGGCTGCGCTGGAGGACGCGTCGGGGGAAGTGCATCCCGGGGTGAACGTCGAGAGCGTGAGCTATGGTCTGACGATCTGCGCCGAGCGGAGCGCGCTCTTCGGGGCCATCGCGCGGGGGGCGCGAGCCTTTCGCCGCCTCGCGATCGTGTCCAGCGGGTCGGAGCCCGTGGTTCCTTGCGGCGCGTGCCGGCAGCTCCTTCTCGAATACGCTCCCGACCTCGTCGTGATCCTCTCGGGACCGGATGGCGCGCCCGCCGAGGAGATCC
>DASTBC010000296.1 GCA_035712245.1 Candidatus Eisenbacteria bacterium | reverse complement strand
CGTGACGCCGGTGAGCGCGGGACGGTTGGCCGCCACGAGCCGGTACAGTCCCTCGCCGAGCGGCGCGAATCCGGGCACACGCCGGTAGAGCCGGAGCGGCCAGCGCCTTCCCGCGGCGGCGAGCGCGCGGAACACCGCCTCGGCTCCACGCGTCCAGGTCCCGTCCGGCTCGCGCAGGTGAACGGACTCCCGGAATCGGCCGACGTCGATGTCGGGATGGGAAGCGGCCACGCTCTGATAGGGCGCGACGTTCACCCGATCCCGGAAGGCGCGCCTCCACCGGTTCACCCATCGGCGGCAGAAGTCGCAGTCCCCGTCGTAGACCAGGAGCGGTTTCTCGGACTCCACGCGCACCCCCATGGGCTATGATGGCGGTCCGTCCGGCGCGGCGTCCGCCGGCGCGATTCCAGATACGAGTCTAGTCGAGCCGGAGGAGTCGCATGTTCCTCTCCCTTCGTTCCTTCGTCCGGTCCGTGTCCCTCCTTCCGTCACCAGCCTCAGTGCTCGTCGCGCTCGTGATTCTACTCGTGACCGGACGCATCGCGGACGCGGCCACGAGCGCTCCGCCGGCGCTCCGGCTCCGCGTGGACGCGACCGACGTGTCACGACATCTCCTTCACGCGCGCCTCTCGATTCCCGCCACGGCGGGGCCGCTCACGCTTCTCTATCCCAAGTGGATTCCGGGGGAGCACAGCCCGAGCGGGCCGCTCATCGACGTGGCGGGACTCCACATCACCTCGGGCGGCCGCGACGTCGCCTGGAAGCGCGATGCGAAGGAGCTCTATGCTTTCCATCTCGAGGTGCCGAAGGGATCGCGCGAGATCGAGGTCGCGTTCGACGTCATCCTTCCGTTCCAGGGAGGGCGGCGGCTCGTGATGTCGACGCCGTCTCTCGCGATCCTCGAGTGGAACCGCGTTCTTTTCTACCCGGCACGGGAGAACCTCGACGCGCTCCCGGTCCAGGCCACGCTCGAGCTCCCGGAAGGCTGGACCCATGGGACGGTGCTCGACGCGGCACGCTCGTCGAAGAGGGGTGTCACGTTCCGCCCGGTGCCCTTCACCGAGCTGGTCGACGCTCCCGTCCTCATGGGACGCCATCTGCGCTCGATCCGGCTCGCGCCGGAGATGGACGTTCCGCACTTCATCCATCTCGCCGCGGACGCTCCCGAGCATCTGGAGGCCCCTCCCGAGCTGATCGCGAGGTGGGAGACTCTGGTCCGGGAGGCACGGGCGCTCTTCGGGGCGCGGCACTACCGCGAGTACCACTTCCTCGTCGCGCTCAGCGACTTCATGACGTACGGCGGCCTCGAGCATCACGAATCGAGCGCCAATCGCATGCCCGCGCGGTCGCTCCTGGACCGGAATCTCAAGCTCCGCGTCGCGACCCTCCTCTCCCATGAGCTGGCGCACTCCTGGTGCGGCAAGTACCGCCGCCCCGCGGGCCTCGCGTCGCGGCCGTACCTCGAGCCGATGGAGACGAGCCTCCTCTGGGTGTACGAGGGGATGACCGAGTACTTCGCGTGGGTGCTCGCCACGAGAAGCGGCATCCTGACCCTCGACGAGTCGCTCGAGGACATCGCGTCCACGGCCGCGTACGTCGATCACGGAGTCGGACGAAGCTGGCGCTCCCTCGAGGACGTCACGGCCAGCACGCCCATCTTCTACGGGGCGGGGGAGGAGTATTCGCTGTGGCGAAGGGCGTTCCGCGACGTCTACAACGAGTCGATCCTCCTCTGGCTCGAGGCCGACGCGATCATCCGGAACGCCACGCAAGGGAAGCGCTCCTTCGACGACTTCTGCAGGCGCTTCTACGGCGGCACGGACGGCGGGCCCGCCGTCCGAACGTACACGCTCGACGACGTGATCGCGGACCTCGGGGCCGTCGCCCCCTACGACTGGCGGGCGTTCTTCGTGGCTCGAGCGACCCGCACCTCCGCACGCGCTCCGCTCGGCGGGATCGAGGGGAACGGATGGAAGCTCGTGTACACGGACGAGCCCTCGGCTCTCGATCGCTCCCAGGAGCAGGCCCGGAGGCGCGTGAACCTTCTCTACTCGCTCGGCTTCATGGCGGGGAGCGACGGGAAGGTGTCGGACGTGATTCCCGGAACGCCCGCGGCGCGGGCCGGCCTCGTGCCGGGGGTCACCGTGAAGGCGATCGGTGGACGCGCGTGGTCGGGGGAGGCGGCGCGCGCGGCGATCCGCGAGTCCGCGGCGGCCCGGGAGAAGCTGGAGATCCTGGTCGAACGGGGAGAGCGCGTCTCGACCCTGCGGGTGGACGGTGGGAAGGGGAACCGCCATCCGGCGCTCCGGCGCGATCCCGGGAAACCGGACTACCTCACGCGGCTTCTCGCGCCGCGCGGCCGGGAGCCCGTCCTCGGAGCCACGTCCGAGTAGGAGCCTCCCCGGCCGCGCCGGAGCGACCGCTGCTGTCCGGGGCGCTACTTCGCGGGCGCGCTCGACCCCGCGGTGGCTCCGCCGCTCGATGCCGTCTTGTTCCCCTCGGCCAGCCACTCGTTGAACGCGTCGAACTTGTAGTCCCTGCCCAGGAAGTCCTTCACGAGCTGCTTCGCCGGCTTCGTTCCGCCCGGCGCGAGCACCTTGTCCCGGTAGCGGCGCGACACCTTGGGATCGAGCAGGTCGTTCCGGTCGAACATGCTGAACATGTCCTTCGAGATCACGAGCGACCACATGTACGTGTAGTACACGGCCGAGTAGCCGTCGAGGTGGCCGAACGAGGTCTGCATGTGCGTGTCCGGCATGGGCGGAATCGGCCGGAATTTCGGCTCGAGCGACTTCACGATCTCGTCCGTGTTCACCTGGTCCGGAGGGCGGTTGTACATGTTGAGCGAGATCGCCGCGTAGAACGCCTGGGTGGCGGTGGTGATCGACCGGCCGAACGCGTCGGCGCGGCGCATCTTCTCGACCATCTCCGCGGGAATGGGCTTCCCCGTCTCATGGTGCTTCGCGAACGTCTGGAGCACCTTCGAGTCCCAGCACCACTCCTCGAGCATCTGGGAAGGCGCTTCCACGAAGTCGCGCTGCGTCGCGGTTCCGGACAAGGGCTCCCAGCGTCCCTGCCCTCCGAGGATGGCGTGGACGAGGTGGCCGAACTCGTGGAAGAAGGTCTCCACGTCCGAGTGCTCCATCAGGCCGGGATCGCCCGGCTTCCCGCCCGGGAAGTTGCAGATGAGCGCGTGCTCCGGGACCTGGACGCCCGCCACGCCCTGGCGGATCGTGAACTTCGCCGCGTGGTTGTACTTCCCGGGGCGCGGATGGAGATCGAGGAAGAAGCGCCCCAGGAGCTTCGAGCCGTCGTACATCTCGTAGGCGTCCACGCTCTCGTGCCACACCGGCGTGTCGAGCTTCCTGTAGGTGACCCCGAACATCTTGGACGTGACGTCCAGCACGCCCCGCTTCACCTGCTCGAAGGGGAAGTACGGGCGCACTTCCTGCGGATCGAAGTCGAAGTCGCGCTTCCGGATCAGCCGGCCGTAATACGCGGACTCCCAGGCGTTCACCGCCGTGGCCGACGGATCGTCCTCGCGCTTCCTGGCGAGATAGATCGTGTACTCGTTCTGCGCGTGCCGGAAGGTGTTCTCGCGGAGGCGCTCGATGAAGTCCGCGGCGTTCTTGCCGGACTCGATCATCTTGTCCTCGGTGATGTAGTCCGCCCAGTTCGCGTACCCGAGCAGGGTCGCGAGGCGGTGGCGCTTGTGGATCAGCGAGTCGAGCACGGCCATGTTCTTGGGATACGCGCGGTTCTCGCGCTCATGCATCATCTTCCGGCGTAGCTCGGAGCTCTCGGCATAGCGCATCACGGGCATGTAGTCGGGAGTCTCGATCGACAGCGTGATCTTCCCGTCGGGGCCGGGAGCATGACCCTTGATGAAGTCCTCGGGCAGCCCCTTCAGGGCCTCGGGCCCGTCCACCTGGAACTTCCGCGAGTCTTCCCGGATGTTCTTCGAGAACTCCTGTCCCGTCTTCGTGAGGTCGTCGAGCAGGGTCGAGATCATCTTGCGGGTCGCCTCGTCCCGGTCCACGCCCGCGCGGCGGAAGTCCTGCATCGTCTTCTCGTAGAAGTAGCGGGTCGCCGCGTCCGCCTTCTTCACGTCGACTTCCTTGAGCGCGTCGTACACGGCGCGGTTCAGGCTCAGGTCGTCGATGAACTTGCTCGCCTTCTGGACCATCGGTTCCGCCTGGGCGCGGAAGGCGGAGTCGGGGTGCGTCTGCTCCATGATGTAGGCGGCGTAGACGGCGTTCTCGGAGAGGGTCGCGACCTCGTTGAAGGGGACCAGGGTGTTCTCGACCGTGCGCTTGCCCTTCACCGCGAGCATCCGGTCGAGCGCCTTCTGGGCCTCGACCAGCTCGACCTCGCGAGCCGCGAAGAAGGCCGCGGCCTCGGGCTTCCCGGTGAAGAAGACGGGGGGCATCGACGCCCCGGACTCGGTCCCGGCCTTCGGGGCATCCGCCGCGAGCGCCGGAGCCCCCGCGAGGGCGCAAAGCGTGACGGCGAGCGAGCATGCGAGCGCGATCGCGCGAGAGGTTCGGTCGAAGCGGATGGATTCCACGGCTCCTCCTAGAGGTCGGTACGGCGGGCGGGTGAACGGCCGATGATGCCACGCGGGCCCATGGCTCGCAAGAACGCGCAAAGTTCCTGGTGGTATCCCGGAAAACGGGGAGGGTACGCTTGAAGTCCCCTGGATGTGCCCTGGGCCGGGTTCCCACCGGGGAACCCGAAAGGAGATAGAGCCGTGCAGCCCCAACCGACTCCACTTCGTATCTCGATCGGTGTCCTGATCCTGACCCCCGTCCTGGCCATCCTTCTCTCCGCCGCGCGCGCTCCGGATCCGGTCGACCGGGAGCTTCAAGAGGTCCTACGGTCCCACGGCTTCACGGGTTCCGTGGAGCGGAGCCTCACGAAGCGTCTCGGGCGTCCCGTCGACCGCCGTCTCGCCGATCTGGGGAGGCTTCTCTGGTTCGATACGGTGACCGGCCTGAACGATGACAACTCGTGCGCCGGCTGCCATTCGCCGACCCACGGGTTCGGGGACACGCAGTCCATCGCCATCGGGGTGGAGAACAACGGCATCGTCGGTCCGGGCCGGACCGGCCCGCGGAACCAGCGCCGGGCGCCCCTCGTGATCAACAACGCCTTCTACCCGAATCTGATGTGGAACTCCCGCTTCGCGGCGCTCTCGGGAGATCCGTTCGACAACTCCCAGGGGTTCCGGTTCCCGGAACCGGAGGGGATGACGCTCTCGAAGCACGCGCATCTCCTCGTGGCCCAGGCCTTCATCCCGCCGACGGAGCGCAACGAGGTCGCGGGGTTCACGTTCGAGGGAGGAAACACCGAGATCCGGGACGAGGTTCTGCGGCGGCTCAACGCGATCCCCGAGTACCGGACCCTCTTCGGCCGGGTCTTCCCGGAGGTCCGGGACGGCGCCCCGATCACCTTCGACCACTTCGGGCAGGCCATCGCGGAGTTCGAGTTCTCGCTCACGTTCGCGAACGCCCCCATCGACCGATTCGCTCGCGGCGAGTCGGACGCGATGACGCCCGCGATGAAGCGCGGCGCGCTCCTCTTCTTCGGACGGGCTCGGTGCGCCTCGTGCCACGCCGTATCCGGGCGGTCGAACGAGATGTTCAGCGACTTCGAGACCCACGTGATCGCCGTGCCGCAGGTCGCTCCCGCCGTGACGAACTCCGTCTTCGACGGGCCGGGGAAGAACGAGGACTTCGGACTGGAGCAGGTGACCGGAAACCCGGAGGACCGCTACGAATTCCGCACCTCGCCGCTCCGGAACATCGCCGTGCAGCCCACCTTCTGCCACAACGGCGCCTTCACCTCGATCGAGGAGGTGGTGCGGCACCACTGCGAGACGGCCTCCGCGGCGCGGGCCTACCGTCCCGACCGGCTGGCGGAGGACCTTCGGGGCCCCGTGGGACCGATCGAGCCGGTCCTCGAGCGACTGGATCCGGTGATGGCCGCCGTGCCTCCGATGGAGGGGCAGGATCTCTCCGATCTCGTCGCGTTCGTCGGCCAGGGGCTCCTCGACCCGCGCGCGGAGTTCCGGCATCTGAGGCGATTGATCCCCTCCAGGGTCCCGAGCGGCCGGCCCGTGCTGACGTTCGAGGCGCCGGAGAATCAGGGAAGGATGCTGGCGGGAGCGACGGCTCCAGGGCAGGGCACGCACGTCCGACGCGCGGGGAGCCTGCGCCTGCGAGGCGCCGCATCCGAGCCTTCGGGACTCGTGGCCGTTCGTTTCGACCTCGCCCGTCCCGCGGAGGTGCGGGCCCGGGTCTACGACGTCGCGGGACGGCTCGTGCGAACGCTGGACGGCGCCGGATCGCTTCCGACCGGATCCCACACGCTCCGCTGGGACGGCACGAGCGGCGGGGGCGTGCGAGCCGCCCGAGGGGTCTACTGGATCGAGGTGCAGGCGGGACTCGATCTGGCGCGGCAGCGCGTGCTCTCGCTGCGGTAGACCGCGGTCCCGCGGGTCAGCGGGCGATCGTCTTCCGGAACTTGACCTGAGTCTTCACGGCTCCGTAGCCGCGCTCCTGATAGAACTCGTGCGCTTCCTTACGGACGACGTTCGACCGCACCGACACCACCGGGTATCCGCGCTCCCGCGCCCAGGCCTCCGCGGCCGCGACCAGTACGGTCCCCACGCCGCGCCCTCGAACCGATTCGTCCACGACGAGCCCGCCGATCTCCGCGTCGGGCTCCGATTCGACGAGCCGGTTCCCGAAGACGTGGATCCAGCCGACCACGGTTCCCGACTCGTCCGTGGCCACCGCGACATGGCTGTCGGGGGCGGTCTGGATCGCGCCGAAGCGACGCGCGACCTGATCGGCGGAAGAGGGGTAGCCGAGCTGCGTCGCGAGCCGGGCGACCGCCTCGACATCGTCCGCGGTCATGGGCCGGACCGCGATCGCGAGCCCGGCCGTGAGGGCGTGCCGGTGGTCGGGGTGCTGGGGAAGTCCTGTCATGAGCCCTTCATGAGGATCTGGACAGGGGGTGGAGCCGGTGGCACACTGGGCCCGTGCTGCGCCTCCTGCCGAAAGAAGTTCGGTTCTTCGACCTGTTCGAAGCCCAGGCCTCCAAGGTACACGAAGCCGCGAGGGCGCTCCAAGACCTGGCTCGCAACTACGACCAGGTCCAGGAGAAGGCGCGTCACATCAAGGTGCTGGAGTCCCAGGCCGACGCCATCACCCACGACATCATCGACAAGTTGAACCGCACGTTCATCACCCCGTTCGACCGCGAGGACATCCACGCGCTGGCGAGCGCGCTCGACGACATCCTGGACAACATCGAGGGAGTCTCGAGCCGCCTCGTCCTCTTCCAGATCCCAACGGTCACGCCGGAAACCGTCCAGCTCGTGTCCATCATCGAGCAGGCCTGCGGCGCCATCGTCACGGCCGTCTCCAATCTCCGGGACTTCTCGAAGATCGGCGAGCACCTGATCCACATCAACCACCTGGAGAACGAGGCCGACCACATCTCCCGCAACGTCACCGCGAAGCTCTTTCACGAGGCCAGCGACTTCCGCGAGCTGATCAAGTGGAAGGAGATCTACGGACGCCTCGAGGCCACGACGGACGACTGCGAGGACGTGGCCAATATCCTCGAGGGAATCGTCGTCAAGAACACCTGACGGCCCGCGAACGTGCCCGCCGCCGAGCCGCTCTCCTTCTATGTCGCGGTCATCATCGTCCTCGCGCTCGTCTTCGACTTCCTGAACGGTTTCCACGACGCCGCGAACTCGATCGCCACGGTCGTTTCCACGCGGGTCCTGACGCCCGGGTTCGCCGTCATCTGGGCGGCCTTCTTCAACTTCGTCGCCGTGTTCATTCTGGGCACCGCGGTCGCCAAGATGGTCGGGAAGGGGATCGTCACTCCGGAGGCGGTGAACAATCACGTGCTCCTTGCGGCGCTCACGGGCGCGATCTTCTGGAACCTGTTCACGTGGTGGCTGGGGCTCCCGACCTCGTCGTCCCACGCCCTGATCGGAGGGTTGGTCGGGGCCGGCGTTTCCTACGCCGGCTGGAGCGCGGTCGTGGTTCCGGGCCTGACGAAGACGGCCATGTTCATCGTGATCGCGCCCATGGTCGGCCTGACCCTCGGCTTCCTGAACATGGTGCTCGTCTCCTGGCTGTTCCGGAGGGCGCACCCGGGGCGCGTGGATCATGTCTTCCGGAAGCTCCAGCTCGTCTCCGCGGCGCTCTACTCCCTGGGCCACGGAGGGAACGACGCACAGAAGACGATGGGGATCATCGCCCTCCTGCTCTTCACGGCCGGGCGAATCGACCACTTCTACGTCCCGCAGTGGGTCGTGGTCGTCTGCGGCGTCGCGATCGGCCTGGGGACGCTCGCGGGCGGGTGGCGCATCGTGCACACGCTCGGAGCCCGGGTGACGAAGCTTCGGCCGGTGGGCGGCTTCTGCGCGGAGACGGCCGGCGCGATCAGCCTGTTCGGCGCGACCCACCTCGGGATCCCGGTCTCGACCACGCACACGATCACGGGCGCCATCGTCGGAGTCGGGGCGACGCAGCGGCTCTCGGCGGTGCGCTGGGGCGTGGCGGGGCGGATCGTCTGGGCTTGGGTGCTCACGATCCCGGCGGCCGCCGGTGTCGCCGCGCTCACCTTCTGGCTGACGAACCTGATCCCGGAATGAAGGGACGGCGCGCGGTGCGCTCCACGTCGGCACGACCGAGAGGTATTCGTGGCCGAATTTCGATCGATCTCGAGAAAGACCATGCACCGATCGATGCTCGAACCCTCCGGCGTCTCGTCGAGGCGCCGGAGCGCTGAACGCCTGAGCCGGCGGGGTACACGCGGGACCCTCTTCCGGCCTGGAGCCCGAGCCCTTCTCGCGGCCGTCCTGATCGCGTGTGGCGCCGGAGCTTCGACCGGATTCGCCCAGCACGAGGGGCACGGAGAGCGACGCGAGGTTCCGCCGCCCCCGAATCGATCGGAGCCCCCGAAGGCGGCACCGGAGCCGGCGCACCCGACGAAGGACGAGCACGCGGCGCACGGCGTGCCCGGCATGCTCGGCAACTACGACGCGGGGCGCGACGCCTCCGGCACGGCCTGGCAGCCTTCCTCCTCCGGCCACGAGGGAATTCACTCCATGGCCGGAGCGTGGCACCTCATGCTCCACGGCTTCGTTCTTCCGGCCTGGACCGACCAGGGCGGCGATCGCGGCGGCGACGACTTCTACGCGTCCACGATGATCATGGGACGGGCGATTCGCGACTGGGGTCCGGGCCGGATCTCGTTTCGCGCGATGCTCTCGGCGGATCCCGGCACGATCGGGAGCGAGGGCTACGCGCTCCTGCTCCAGACGGGGGAGACGAGCGACGGCGTGACCCCCCTGATCGACCGCCAGCACCCCCACGACCTCTTCATGGAGCTGGCGGCGTCCTACGCGCTCACCGGACGAAACCGATCCCTCTTCCTCTACGGCGGCCTCGCCGGCGAGCCGGCGCTGGGACCGCCCGTCTTCATGCACCGGCGCTCGGGAGTGGACATTCCCGAAGCGCCCATCTCGCACCACTGGCTCGACTCCTCCCACATCACCTTCGGCGTGGTGACCCTGGGTGGGATCGCGGGTGCGTGGAAGCTCGAGGGCTCGGCCTTCCGCGGGCGCGAGCCCGACCACGAGCGATGGAACCTGGAAGAGCCGAAGCTCGACTCGTGGTCCGTGCGCCTCTCCTGGAATCCCGCTCCAGCGTGGGCGATCCAGGGGAGCTTC
>DASTBC010000295.1 GCA_035712245.1 Candidatus Eisenbacteria bacterium | reverse complement strand
TCTGCAACGCGAAGGTCGTGTCCGGTGAGTGGATGCTGTAGTCCCCCGAGATCGCGACCCGGTACACGTCGGCCGACTGCTTCTGCGCGATGGTGGCCGAATCGATCCGCGCGACCTCGGCCTCCATCTTGTACGCGGATTCCCTGAGGCCGCCGGCGCGGAAGATCAGGTCCATGATCGTCATGCCCTGCAGATACTCGTACGACCCGGGCTCGCGCACGCTCCCGGTGATCGAGACGGTGTGCCGCTCCTGGATCTCCCAGATCGAGCGGATCATGATCTCGTCCAGCTTCTGAAGCTCGTAGTCGTCATCGGAATCGTGCGCCATGGCTTCGCGCACGTTGAAGGGGCGGATGCTCCGCGTCCGGTCCTCGGAGGTCCGCACGAGCTGGCCGCGCTCGAGGTAGGCGTCGGGCTTGAGCCCTCCCGCCTCGGCAATGAGGTCGGACACCCTCATCCCGGGCCGGATCTGGAAGGTGCCGGGCCGCATCACGGGAGTCCCGGTGATGGTCACGACGTTCTTCCGCGTCTCCCCCACCCGGAAGATCTGGACGATGTCGCGGTCCACGACGGCCGGGTTGCGCGTGCTGTCGGCCAGGATCTCGCGCAGGGGAATGTCGAGCGCCACGCGGTCCTCGCCGCGGTGCCGGTCGCGCTCCTCGAAGGGCACGACCCGGTCGACGAGCGCGCGCTCGATCACGGCGGTCGACTGGACGCCCCCCGCCAGCGAGAGCAGGTCGCGGATTCCCTCGCCTTCCTTCAACTCGTAGATGGCGCTCCGGTGCACTTCCCCCAGCACGGCGGCCGTCTTCCCGACCGGCGGGATGAAGACGACGTCCCCGCTCTGGAGCCGCACGTCCTCGGCCTTGCTCCCGGAGAGGATGTAGCCGTAGAGGTCCACGCGCTTCCAGATCTCGCTGTGGCGGACGATGCGGATGTCCCGCATGGAGCCGCGCGGGGTCGGCCCGCCCGCGTTGTACAGGGCGTTCAGCACGGTCGAGACCGAGGAGATCGTGTAGCCGCCGGGCCGGATCACGTCGCCCAGGATGAAGACCTGGATCGTGCGGAGCTTCCCGAGCGTCACGTCGACGTAGGTGCTGGGCCGCCGGGAGCGGATCCCCGAGTACACGGTGGCCAGGCGGTCCGTGATGAGCCGCTTCGCCTGGGCCAGCGTGAGCCCGTTCAGCACGACCTGCCCGATGTCCGGGACCGTGATCGTCGCCTCGCGGCTCACGACCGAGGCGTGCGTGAACTCGTTGTCGCCCCACACCTGGACGATCACCTCGTCGCCGGGGCCGATCGGATACTCGGGGTCGACGGGGCCGGCGGCGAGGGGCTCGAACGTGGAGGGCACGTAGCCGAAGATCTCGTAGCCGAACGGGAGCACCGCGGGCGTGTTCGGGACGCGCTGGGCGATCTCCTTCGTGAACTCGGGATAGTCCTCGGGGCGGAGCGTCGCGCGCTGGGGCGCGGCCATCGTCGGCGCCGCGGTCAACGAGTCGGGCAGCGCGCTCGGCGGCGTGACCGCGGGGCCGCCCGCTCCCGGCGCGGACGGAACGCCGAGGTCCTCGCCCAGCAAGCCGCGCACGTCGGTCTCGGTGTATCCCGCCTCTCGGAGCGCCTGGAGGATCTGCTCGCGCGTCATCCCGGCGGCCTTCGCCCGGCGGAGCGCCTCGTCCTCGGAGGTCACGCCGGCCTGCGCGGCCTTCTGCTTCAGCTCGGACGCGGTGGGGGTCTGGGCGAGCGAGGCGCCGGGCGATACGGCGAGGATGAGACCGATCAGGAGTGAGCGAGAGAAAGAGAAGGCGAGAGCCCCTGGCGCGAGAGGCGCACGGGCGCGAGAGCGGCGAGGTGCGGCCGGCTGGTTCGTCGTTCGACTCCGTCCATGGGGTGTGACGAATCGCTGGCTTCCGTCGGAGCGTCGATCACGCCGCACGCACGATCGCGGCTCCGTGATCTCTCAGTACCATGCTCGCCGCGGGATGCGCAAGAAATTTTGCCGCAAAAAAATTTCCCGCGCCGCCGGAGAGGCGACGCGGGGTGGCTGCACGCCATCGACGAGGTGTCGCCGGCGACACCCCTAGGGAGACGGGGGCATGTACCGAGTCGCGGACCACGCACCGATGCCGCTCGTCCCGCTGGCGAAGCTCTTGTCTGCGGTCATGGTGCCGGCCCCATGCCAGGATCCGATCAACGGCCCGGGCGGCAGTGGCCCGCTCACCGAGACCGCGTAGCCGGAGTCGCTGGGAGTGTAGTACCCGTCGAAGTAGAGCAAGTCCCCCGAGTCCGTATCCATGGCATACCCGAGAAGCCCGGTGGCGTCCGGATCGTGATAGAAGGCGAAGGTATCGGGCGTCACGAAGCTCCACCGGCCGCTCAAAGTGTCACCGGAGAACGAGCCGAGATAGGTCGGGATCGAATCGGCGGAGCCCACGAGCCCCATACAGCGCCCGTTCCCCTTCGGACCGTAGATGTAGCCCGCGAACCGCCCTTCCATCTCGGAGAAGAACATCGAGCTGAACCGATAGCCGCCTCCCTCGGCCCACATCGACCCGTTGCTCTCGTATCCGACCATCTCGATGGGCGCCCCGCCCTCCTCCGGCCGCAACGTCACGTGAACCCCGATGGGGAAGATCTGGGCGGGACGGAAGGGCGCGGGGATTCCCGGGCTCTTCTTCTCGGACCAGCGATCGACGAGGATCGTCATGTGTCCTCCCTCCGCCGGGCCGATGTAGAACCCCGTGATCGTGAAGCTCCCCGCATGGACGTACTCGATCTGTTCCTCGTCCTCGGCGCATCCGGCGGTCCACAGGGCGATCGGGATGACGAGAAAGGCGAGCATCCGGCGGGCGAAGGACATGGGATTCCTCAGGTGATGTCCGCCTCGTCCTCTCCGGGACAGAACGAGCCGCTCCAAGCCCAAAAACATGGCCCCGCGCCGCTTATAAGTGATTTACTGTCAATGACTTTCTAACTGAGCGGCGCTCGGCGGTGGGTTCTCGCAGTCGTGGGCGCTCCAGAAACCCATCGGGTCCGCGATCGTGCCCTCGTCGAGTTCCCACGTGCCGTTGCTGATCTCCGCGTTCGTGTACACCGTCCCGCTCGCGATCAGCGACCTGCCGTCCCCGAGGTCATGGTTCACCGAGAGGGTCCTGCCGGGAGAAACGCCTCCGACCGTTCCCTCGAACGGAATGATCTCGCCGTCTTCCATGATCGCCACGCCCGCCGCGGCGTTTCCGGCCACCACCAGGTGCCACCGCTCGGTGTACGTGACGCCTAAGTCCGTGAGCGATCCGCAGAGCACGAGGACCGAGCTGCTCCCGCCGACCGCGCATCCGAAGATTCCCGTGCCGTTCGGACCGCTGTACGTCCCGGCGACGCCCGGCGGCGTGTTCGCGGCGTCGTAGGCCCCGCTCAGGGTGTATCCCCCGCCCGAGAGAACCAGGGAGTTGGCTTCCTCGTTGTAGATCCCGGTGAGGCCGATCGTGTCGCCGGTGTCGGGATACAGCGTTCCCGTCACGCTCACGTCATGGGCAAGCGCCGATCCCGCGAGCCGCGCGGGCGCGAGGTTCCCGGTCGGGAGCGGGATCGTGATCGACATCTGCCCGCCTTCGTTCGCGTTTGCGAACGCGCCCGTGAGCTCGGTCGAGCTCGAGCCCGGATCCACCGGATTGTCGTCGTCCTCGTCGCTGCATCCGGTGAAGCCGATCGCGCAGAGAGCCAGGACCAAGGCGAACATGGAGCGTCGTGACGAACGGTAGTGGAGCCGCATGCGTCCTCCTCGGAGAAGGGAGCCGACTGCCAACGATCGGTTCGGGACCACCACGTCGCCGGATGGTACCTCCTGTGCAGGCGGCGGCCAATACGTACCTGATTCCTGCGGCCCTCGACGGCGCGGCCACGATTCCGTAGGCTGCTTCCATGGAAGGCGGGCGCATCCTCCACTATCGCGTGGTCGGCCGGCTCGGTCAGGGCGGCATGGGCGAGGTCGTGCTCGCGGAGGACGAGCGTCTGGGACGGCGCGTCGCGCTCAAGTTCCTCTCCCGGTCGTTCGCCGCGGATCCCCAGGCGCGCGAGCGCCTGCAGCGCGAGGCGCGATCCCTCGCGGCGCTCTCCCACCCGCACATCGCGACGATCCACGCCCTCGAGGAATCGGCCGAGAGGCTCTTCCTCGTGATGGAGTACGTCGAGGGGGAGACGCTCGCGCAAGCGATCGCGCGCCGGCCGCTCCCGGTGGAACACGCCCTCTCGGTCGGACTCGCCATGGCCGAGGCGCTCGCTCATGCCCACGCGCGCGGCGTGGTGCATCGCGACGTGAAGCCCGCGAACATCCTGATCCGGCCCGACGGGTCGGCCGTGCTCACCGACTTCGGCATCGCCGACCTGGAGAGCGCGACGCGATTGACGGCGGAGGGATACACCCCGGGGACGGTCGCCTACATGAGCCCCGAGCAGGCGCGCGGCGCGCGCGTAGACGCGCGGAGCGATCTCTTCTCGCTGGGCGCGGTGCTCTACGAGGCGCTGACCGGAGCGCGGCCGTTCGTGGGCGACCGGCCCGAGTCGGCGCTGTACGCGGTCCAGCACGTGGATCCCGAGCCGCCGACCGCGAAGCGCGCGGGAATTCCGGTCGAGCTGGACCGGATCGTCATGAAGTGCCTGCGAAAGGACCCCGCGCTCCGGTATCAGCACGGGGACGATCTCGCGGCGGATCTGATGGCGCTGCGTTCCCCGACGGCCGGGATGGAGGCGACCGCCACGATCGCCGCTCCGTCCCGTCCGCGCGGCGGGCGCCGCGTTCGGCGGATCGCGACGCTCGCGGTGGCGGCGCTCCTCGCGCTCGCGCTGGTCTATCTCGCCGGACGGCCCGGATCCGACGAGCACGGCACCGCGGTGGCCGCCGAGAAGTCGATCGCGGTTCTCTCGTTCCAGAATCTCGCGGAGGCCGGAGATCCCTCGGGCTCGGGTCCGATCGCCACGAGCCTCCTCTCCGTAGGTCTTGGGCAGATGCAGGTGATGCCCGTCGTGAGCGCCCAGCGGATTCACGACGTCCTGCGCCAGATGGGAAAGGCCGGCACGGTGGTTCAAGGAGCGGATGCGCTCGAGGTGGCGCGCAAGGCCGGCGCGAGCCATGTGGTCACCGGATTCATCTACTCCGTGCGGCCGGAGCTGGTGCTGGGGGCCGAGGTGGCGTCGACCGCGGACGGCAAGGTGCTCACGGCGGCGCGCGTCCGCACGCCCGCCGGCGAGTCCGCTCTCTTCGCGGCGGTGGATTCCCTGACCCGAACCCTGCTGGGCGAGCTCGCTCGCGCGGGTTTCCAGGTGCAGGAGGAGCGGGTGGACGTCGCCTCGCTCACGACGCGGGATCCGGTCGCCTACCGGGCGTACGTGCGCGGGCTGGACAAGCTCTACCTCGGATCCACCGAGGAGGCTGTGCTGGAGTTCCAACGCGCCGTGGCGGCCGATTCGACGTTCGCGCTCGCCTGGTACTACGCCGCGATCGCCAACTGGTGGTCCAACGAGTTCACGACGGCCGAGGAAGAGGTCCGCGCGGCGCTCCGGGTGGGAGGCAGGCTGACGCCGCGGGAGCGGGACGGGCTCGGGGCGCTCGACGCCCTCGTCCGCGGCCGGTACCGGGAGGCTGCCGAGCGGTACCGGACTCTCCTCACCCGATATCCGGACGACAGGGAATTCGCCTACGGGCTGGGAGAGGCGCTGTACCACGATTCACGGGACGAGTCTGCGCGTGCGGCCTTCGAGCAGGCGGTTCGTCTGGATCCATCGTTCGGAATCGCATACATCCATCTGGTCGACCTCGACGTCGCGCGAGACGACTTCGACGGAGCGCTGAAGGTCCTGGAGGGTCTTCGTCAGGCGAATCCGGACGATCCTGGATATCACATGCTTCGAGGCCGTGTGCTCGCGGAGCGAGGAGACGCGGCCGGCGCGATCGCGACCTATCGGGACGCGCTGGCCCTGGAGCCCAGGCTCGGGGAGGCGTGGCTCGAGATCGTTCGGATCCACTCCACGTCAGGACAGTTCGACTCCGCCCGCATCGTACTCGGCAGGATGGAGTCGGATCGAGGCGACCACGACCCGACCCTGGTGGACTCGAAGTTCATCTATCTCGCCTCGAGTGGACGCTATGGCGCCGTCCTCGAGCTCATGGAGACCCTCCCGGAGAGTCTCAGCTCTCCCGGGATGAGGACCCCGCCCGTACGGCTGTTCTACCGTGAGGCGCTTCGGGAGCGCGGGCAGATGGACGCCGTGCTCCGCGACAGCAGGCGCCACATGAACAGTCCCATTCCAACGCGCTCTTTTGGCCGAGGGCACCTGCACGACGACATGGCCGAGATCCACATCCGAATGGGACAGGTGGACAAGGCCGAGCGGCTCCTTGCCGAGTACGACCGGATGATCGGCAAGGAGCCGACGGGTGTGGAGCGGGGAAACCGTGACTACGTGGCGGGCCTCGTGGCGCTCGCTCGGGGACGGACGCGCGATGCGATTCCCCTTCTCGAACGTTCGAAGCCCATGGGGCCTCCCGGCAGGCTCGAGGCGCAGCGCTCGGGAGCCCTGGCGAGCGCCTATCTGGCCCTTGGCGACACGGCACGGGCCGTCACCGAGCTACAGCTGACGGTGACGCGATCGCTCCGGAATCTGGACATCGCCGAGCTCTCACGTCTCATCAATCGCCTGGCGGCGCTTCAGGAACGTCAGGGCCGGCGTGAAGAAGCGCTGCGGCTCTACCGCCGTGTGGAGTTCCAGTATCGCGAGGCGGACCCGGGCGTGGAAGTGCTGGAGGAGGCCCGGGCGGGAATCCGGCGGCTGACCCGGCCTGCCTGACCGTCGCCGCGGGTCTGGTGCGGAGAGAAGAGCGAACCCCGCGCCGCCTGGTTCGCGACGCGGGGTCACCCCCCGTGTTCGTGCGCCCGTCTTCGTCCGCTGCCGGTGATCGGACGGACTTCCCGGGCTACCTCAATCACATACGGTTGCGTCCCAGGTGCCCGTGTCCCCGCCGAAGCCGTACGTGCCGTTCATCGTGTCCAGGGACGTGTTCCAGGTCCCCTCGGCGAGAGGCGCTCCGCCCGGATTCAGCGGATCCAGGATCTCGAGATCCCGCGCCGTGCCGGTGCCCGTGACGGTTCCGTTCCAGCGAATGATGTTTCCGAAGTCCAGCCTCGAGATCGACAGGCCCGTGACGCTGTTTTCACGGACCGAGAGCGAGACGAATCCGCTGTCGGTCTGCGCGCCGCTCGTGTAGTCGCCGCAATACGACTGGATCGGCGCGCCGGCGCCGGCGAGCAGATAGAACCCGCCGGTCCCGTTCGGTCCCGTGTACGTTCCCTCGATCGCTTGCCCCGCTCCGACGTTCGTGCGCCTGCCGCGAAGCGTGTACGAGCTGCCGCTCAGGAAGAGAGAGTCCGTATCCGTGTTGTAGCTGCCCGACACGGCGATGGTGCCTCCGACACCTTCGACATCCAGGGTTCCGGACGCGGGAACCACGACGGCCGAGGCCGGCCGCACGAGGCTCGTCGCCGAGGCGTTGGGGAACGACGCCGCGAGCGTTCCGGAGTTGATCGTCACCGCGAGGGTTCCGGTCTCGGTCGCGCCTGCGACGGTTCCTCCGGCAAAGCCGCCGCTCATCGAGGTCTGGGTGGGAGCGGGACCGTCGTCGTCATCGTCGTCGTCGCTGCATCCCGCGACGACGAGCACGGTGAGCGCGGCGGGCACGACCATCCAGCGAAGCAGGTGGTGGCGAAGCAAGTGGTTGCGAAGTCGTTCCATGACTACCCCCTTCAGAGGCGAGCTCTCGAGTGGAGACGCGGGGGCTTCTCCGCGTCCGGATCCCGTGGGAAGGACTTACAAATTGGGAAGCGCTCCCTTCGGGAATCAACTACTTAGGCGACCCTTGGGCCGGTATGCAGGATCTGTGCTAGGTTCTCGACGTGGCTACGGACTCCATTCCTTTCCATCGCCCCTCCGTGACCCAGGCCGAGCTCGACGCGGTCGCTTCCGTGCTTCGCTCCGGGTGGCTCACGACGGGCCCGCGCGTGAAGGATCTCGAGTCCGCGGTGGCGGCGTACGTGGCGCCACCCTCCGATGTCGCCGGCGCGGGCGCGGCGCTCGCGCGTTCGGTCTCGGTCGATCCGCTCCACGCAGTGGCCGTCTCGTCCTGCACCGCGGCGCTCCACCTCTCGCTGATCGCGGCGGGCGTGAAGGACGGCGACGAGGTCATCACCTCCCCGTACACGTTCGTCGCGACCGGCGAGACGATCCTCTATGGGGGCGCCCGGCCCGTGTTCGTGGACGTGGAGCCCGGCACGAAGAACATGGATCCGGCACGGATTCCCGCCGCGATCACGCCTCGCACTCGCGCGATCGTCTCCGTGTCGATCGCCGGCCACCCGTGCCGAGGCGCGGAGATCGCGGCCATCGCGCATCACCATCGGCTGACGGTGATCGAGGATGCCGCGCACTCCTTGACGTCCCGTGTCTGGGACGTGCCCGTGGGGACTCAGGCGGACATCACCTGCTTCTCGTTCTACGCGACGAAGGGAGTCACGGCGGGCGAAGGCGGGATGGTGGTGACGGGGAGAGGCGAGTGGGCGGAGCGGATCCGAAGGCTCTCCTTGCATGGTCTCTCGGCGGCGGCCTGGGGGCGGTACGACAGAGGCGGCTGGTGGGAGTACGACGTCACGGAGCTTGGTTACAAGTACAACATGACGGACATCCAGGCCGCGCTCGCGCTCGCGCAGCTCGGACGCGCCGAATGGATGCGGTCTCGGCGCGAGGCGATCGCGGAGCGGTACTCGCGCCTGCTGGAGGATTGCGAAGGAGTGCGCGTGCCGCGCGTGGCCGAGGGCATGCGCCACGCGTGGCACCTGTACCAGATCGAGGTGCCCGATGCGCGCAGGACGCCGCTCGCTCTCGCGCTCCGTGAGGACGGGATCGGCACGAGCGTTCACTTCAAGCCGCTCCATCTGTTCCCGTGGTATCAGGAGCGCCTTGGCGTGCGCGCCGGACAGTTCCCCGTCGCGGAGCGCGTGTACGACGAGACGCTGTCGCTCCCCATCTGGCCGGACATGACCGACGCCCAGGTGGACCGCGTGGCGGAGCGGGTGCGGTTCCACATGGGCGCCTTCGACTAGACGGGTTCCGCGACTGTCCCCGGGGACAGTGGATCGCGCCTTCCAGGCCAGGTAGATCCGCCCGAAATGTCTTGGCCGTGCGTCCTTACACGGCTACCTTCTGTGCCATGGCCGACCTCGAAGAACAGCGCTGGGAAGAGCTTCGAGCCTGCATGGAGCAGGGCGGGCCGGGCGAGGTCATCCGGCTCATCGATGCCATTCCCGACCCCGAGACGCGTCGCACCACGTACGCCGTCGCGCAGAAAGGCTTCGGGAACCGCGAATGGGCGGGGCGGAACTTCGACGCGCTGATCGAGGTGGTGAACGCGGGGATCGGTGAGACCCTGCGCCAGGCGCTCGAGTCCGGCGACGGGGAGGAAACCTACAAGCTCACCGACTTCGCGAACCGACTCTCCTACAACCTCTCCGCGGATCTCGCCGAGTGCTGGCCGGGGGATCTCGCCCCTCGGGAACGGCGGCACTACGAGGCGGGGCTTCGCGCGGCCGAGGACTGCGTCCGCTGGCGTCGCGAGCTGGGCAAGCCGCCGGACCGTCGCGCGATGGCGTACTGGGCGGTGGGGATGCATCAGCTCTCCCTCGGCAATCTCTGGGAGTCGCTCGGCGCGTTCGAGACGGCGTCGGGGCTCGCCAGGGTCGCGGTGGTGGGAACGGGACGGGACGAGGTGAAGGCGGGAAGCGATTTCGGAGTGGTCCTCTACTCGGGGTACCTCGGGCTCGCGCGCTGGATGATGGAGATCCCGGCAGGGCGCGCGCAGTACGAGGACGCCTGTCTCGCGTTCGAGGAAACGGTCGCGAAGTTCGACGGCGAGGAGCGAGAGGACGCGACCTTCGGCGTGGAGCAGCTCCGTTGGGTCGCGAAGCGCCTCGTGCCGAGCCCGGAGACCGCGCCCACCGTCGACGGGTCCGGCGCGTGACTCGGGCCCGTCAACGACGGGTCAGCGCACGGATGGCGATCTCGTAGTCCGGATACTGGCGAACCAGCTCCTCCCTCGTTCCCAGCTCGAAGTCCTCGAACTCGAATCCCGGGGCGACCGTGCACCCGAGAAGCGCGTATCGGCCGCCGGAGGCGATGCGCGCCCCCTGCCACACGCCGGCGAGAACGACTACTTGCTGGTGCATTCCCTCGTGCGGCCGGGGTCCCAGCGTGAGCGTGGCGCCGGTTCCGTCCGGCCGGAGCTGCAGCATCTCGACGGGATCGCCCAGGTAGAAGTGGAACACCTCGTCCCCGCGAAGCCGATGGAGCGCGGAGAAGGTGTCGCTCGTGAGGAGGTAGTAGATCGCGGTGCTCGCGTCGCGCGGGCCGGCATACGCGGCCGGCAGGCCGTTCGCGGGAATGCGGACTCGCGAACGATAGTTCTCCCGGTACCAGCCGCCTTCGCCGGGAAGCGGGACGAGCGAGAGGAGGCGGATCAGCTCGTCCGGGCCTGGATCGCTCCGAGGTGGCGCCTCCGCGGAGAGCGGGCCGTCTCGCTCGGTCAGCGGTACCTCATCTTGATCTTCCCCCACGTCGTCCTGGACACGTCCGAGGTCGACGACTCGATCGCGAACCTGTTGGTCGTGTAGACGAAGTCCCCCGCGCCGTTCTGCTCGTTGTTGTTCGCGGCGTTCCCGGCGGCATAGAACCACACCGTGTCCGATCCCGCCGGGGGCGCCGTCCACGTGAAGCTCCAGGAGACGGGCCCGTCCGCGGTTCCGGCATAGGTCCCGTCGGGCTCGCCCTGGTCGAGCACGTTCGACGTGTGCGAGATGTACTGCTTCCCGTCGAAGATCTCCTGGATCAGGGTGTGAGGAGAGAGATTCGTGAGGCTCCCCGCCATGACGAGATCGGCGCCATCCCTGCGGAGCGGGACCAGCTCGAACCCCCAACGCGACTGCCCCGGGTCCTGCAGCGTGACCGTGACCGTGTACCCCATTCCCGGCTGGTACTCGTCCGGCGCGTCGATGGTGAGGGATCCGTCGAAGGAGCCGCCTCCGGTATGACAGGTGGAGCAGACGCCTTCTCCCGGCGCGCCTGTGTGGCCTGTCGGGGGCTCGTACGAGAACGCGACCGTCCTCTTCGGAGCCCGGAGATCGAACGCAATCCAGCCCATCAGGGTCCCTGCCACGAGACTCAGGACGATCATTGCACGCGGCGTCATGACAGCATCCTCCGGATCTTCGCGACGATTCGCTCCGCGGCTTTCCCGTCCCCGTAGGGGTTCATCTTGTTCGCCATGGCCGCGTAGGACCCCTGATTTTCCAGGAGCTCGGAGGCGGCCGCAACAATCGCTTCGCGATGCGGCCCGACCAGCTTGACCACCCCCGCTTCCACCGCCTCGGGGCGCTCCGTCTCGTCGCGGAGCACCAGGACCGGCTTGCCGAGCGAGGGAGCCTCCTCCTGGATCCCTCCCGAGTCCGTGAGGATGAGGTGGGACGCGGCCATGAGGTCGCAGAAGGCCTTGTACTCGAGCGGATCCGTGAGGTGGACGCCCGCGACGCCGGCGAGCGCCGCGCGCACGGGTCCGTCCACCTGGGGATTCCGGTGGACCGGGTACACGATGTCGATATCCGGGTGCTTCTCCGCCAGCTCGAGGATCGCGAGGAGGATCTCTTCCAGCGGCGCCCCGAAGTTCTCGCGGCGGTGCGCCGTGACGAGGACGACGCGCGAGCCCCGGAGCGGGAGCTTCGGCGCGCGCTTCGGCTCGATCTGGACCACCTCGAGGAGCGCGTCGATCACCGTGTTCCCCGTGACCGTGATCACCGAGTCGGCGACTCCTTCCCGGAGCAGATTCCGCCGGGCGCGCTCCGTGGGGGCGAAGTGGTGCGCCGCGATCACCGTGGTGACGCGCCGGTTCACCTCCTCGGGATAGGGATAGTACGGATCGCCCGTGCGGAGCCCGGCCTCGACGTGGAACACCGGGATGCGCGCGTAGAACGCCGCGAGCGAAGCGGCCATCGTGGTCGTGGTGTCCCCCTGCACGAGGAGGACGTCGGGTTTCTCGCGGTCGAGGTAGGGCGCGAGCTCGGTGAGCGCGCGGGTCGTGATCTCGGTGAGCGTCTGCCCTTCCCGCATGAGGTCGAGGTCGTGATCCGGCTTGATCTCGAACAGCGAGAGGACCTGGTCGAGCATCTCCCGGTGCTGCGCCGTGACGCAGACGAGGGAGCGGATCTCGGGCTCGCGCGTGAGTCGCCGGAGCACCGGGGCCATCTTGATGGCCTCGGGCCGCGTGCCGAAGACGCTGAGGACGGTCTTCAGGAGCGCCGTCCGGCCGAGGCGAGGTGGGGCCGCATGCGGGTCATTTCTAGCCTCTTCGGCGCCCGGGGGCTAGGGCCGATTTCGGGGTGGAGACTACTCCGCGCCGGCGACCTCCACGCGAACCCTCGGCAGCGAGAAGGAGAAGGTCGAGCCCTCGTTGAGCTGCGACTCGACCCAGATGCTGCCGCCGTGCTGCTCCACGATCCCCTTGCAGATGACGAGGCCGAGCCCGGTGCCGCCGGCCTTCCGCGTGGTCGAGGAGTCGAGCTGCGCGAACCGCTGGAACAGCCGGTTGATGTCGCGCGGCGCGATCCCGCGGCCATAGTCCTTGACCGAGACCGTGATCTTCGACTCGTCGCCGGACGCGAAGACCTCGATCCGGCTCCTCTCGGGCGAGAACTTGATGGCGTTTCCGATCAGGTTCGTCGCGACCTGCCCCACGCGCATGGGATCGGCCTCGATCTGGCCGGCGGTCGAGTCGACCTTCAGGTCGATCGCGACCTCCTTCTGGCCGGCCAGGTTCCGGATGTTCTCGACGACCTCGTTCAGCACGCGGTCCACGCTCATGGCCTCGACGTTGAGCGAGAGCTTCGACGATTCGAGCTTCGAGAAGTCCAGGATGTCGTTGATGAGGCTGATGAGCCGCTCGGTGTTCGCCTGGCAGATGGCCAGCAGCTCCTTCTGAGGCGCGGGAAGCGTGAGGAAGCGCGTGTCCCCGAGGAGCTCGAGCGAGCCCTTGATCGACGTGAGCGGCGTCCGCACCTCGTGCGAGACCACGGCGACGAACTCGGACTTCAGGCGGTCCAGCTCCTTCGTGCGCTCGTAGAGGATCGCGTTCTGGATGGCGATCGTCGCCTGGCTCGCGAGCATCTTCAGCACTTCCTGGTCCTCGGGGGTGAACGACCCGCCCTCGTGGTCGAGGCAGGTGATCGTGCCGATCACCTTCTCCACGTCGTTGAGCGGCGCGATCAACGCGCCCTGGGCCTCGAGGGTCTCGAAGATCGGCTCGGCGCCGACCGCCTCGCGGAGGTCCTCGACCAGGCGCGGCTGCGCGCTCTGGACCACCTGGCCGTGATACCCCACGCCCATCTGGAACCGGAGCGGCCGGTACCGATCCGGCTCCACGCCGAACGCGGCCTCCGCGATGTACTCGTCCGAGCTCGTGTCATGGAGGAAGAGGAGGCACGACTTGGCGCCGGTCAGGCGCGCGGCCTGGGAGACCACGACGTCCATCGTGCTCTGGCGGCTGAGACTCGTGGACATGGCCTTGCCCGCTTCGTAGAGGAGCCGCATGCGGTGCGTGGCGAGCTCGACCTTCTTGCGGAGGATCTCCTCGTGGCGCTGGAGCTCGGCGTTCGCGGTCTCGAGCTGGGAGGTCTTCCGCCGGTTGTCCCGCTTCAGGAACCGGCTCTCGAGTCCGCGCTCGATCCGCTTGGCGGTCTCCCAGAGATCGAACGGCTTCGTGATGTAGTCGTACGCTCCCTGGCGGAGCGCGTCGATGGCGGTGGTGGTCGAGGCGTATCCGGTGATCAGGATGACGCAGGTGTCCTCGTCGGCGGCCTTGGCGGCCCGGATCACCTCGAGCCCGTCCACGCCGGGCAGGTTGATGTCCGTGAGCACGAGGTCGAAGTTGCCGTTCGTGACCTTGAGAATGGCGTCGTCGCCGTTCTCGCTCGACTCGACCTCGTAGCCCTGCTGGGTCAGGAGGTCCTGGAAGATGTGGACGACCTGGATCTCGTCGTCCACGACCAGGATCCTGGCCTTGGGCGCCTTCGCGGCCTCGGACGTGCCGTGGCGCGGCGCCATCTGGGTGTTCGGAGTCATCGGTCCCCAGCCTGCTCTCAGTTGACCGCCACCTCGCGCGGGTCGGTCCCGCGCGTCTCGGAGTCGAGCCCCGGTGCGGTGGGGCTCTTGGCGGCGCTCGCGGCCCTCACGCCGGCCTCCGCCGCCGCCTGGATGCCCGCCGCGGCGGCCGCGCGCTCGTCCACGGGATACGTCGCGACGTCGATGTGGATCGTCGGCTTCTTCCGGCGCGGGAACGCGTGCTGCTCCACCACGGTCCGGAACCGCTCCGCCGCCACCTTCGCGCGGTCGGCGTCGGTGTGCGGCAGGAGGATCCGGAACTCGTCGTACCCGTAGCGCGCGATGCAGTCCGTGCCGCGCGTCGAACGCTTCAGGAGCCGCGCCATGTCCGAGAGGACCTGGTCCCCCACCCCGTGCGCCTTGCCGCCGCGGGCGTTCGCTTCCCGCGGCTGGTCCACGTCGAGCACCACGACCGAGACCTTGTGCCCGTACCGCTTCGCCTTCCCCACCTCGGCCTCGAGCGAACGGTCGAAGTGGCGGCGGTTGTAGAGCGAGGTCAGCGTGTCCGTCGTCGCGAGCCGCTCGCGCTCCTTGCGGAGCACGACCTTCATCGCGATCGCCGCGACCGGCATGGCGAGGAGCCCCACGCGCGCGACGGTCTCCTCCTCGAACGCGCTCGGACGCGAGTGGCTCATGTTGATGACGCCCACCACCTCGTTCGCGACCAGGATCGGAACGGAGAGGAAGGACCGGAGCGCGACGGAATCGGGGCCGCCTTCGCGATGCAGGTCGTTCAGAAGGACCGGCTTCTTCTGCTGGGCCACCCAGGACGAGAAGCCCGCGCCGCGGCCGAACCGGACGTGGCCGATCAGATCGACGCGCTCGCCCACCGAGACCACCTCGTCCAGGCTCTGCGACTCGCGGTTCCAGAGGAACAGCGTCGCGTTCTCGAACGGGGCGATCGTGCGGATCTGGAGGAGCGCCTGCTGGAAGGCCTCGACGGGATCCGTGACGGTCTGCGCGATGCGCCCGAGCTCGGTCAGGACATCTCCCTCGGTGAGGGCGCGCGCGGAGCCGCTGCGCGACTTCTCCAGCACGCCCATGAGCTTCTTGTTGATCGAGATCGCGCTCGCGAAGACGTCGCTGGAACGCTTCTTCGCGGCCGACAGGGCCAGATCCTTGGCGAAGTGGTCGCACTCCGTCTTCCGGAGGATCCGGCGGCTTCCCAGGACCTCGAGGAGCTTCTGCTCCGACCGGATGAACCGCTCCGTGGCCTCGACGAGACGCTTCGAACCCGCTCCGTTGCGCTGTTTCATCGTTCCCTCCCTGGATCCAAAGACGCTACGGGCGAGCGGAGCTCCCCGGCTTTTCGACCATGCTCGGCACGACGGCGGACTCGATCGTGGCAACTCGCTTCGGACCCTTGCCGGCCGCGCCGGCGCCGACCGGCGCCAGCACGAGCGGCGGGCCCATCTCCTTCACGTAGACCGAGAACGTGTCTCCCACCTTCCAGTCGGGCGCTCCGTTCGCCATGAGCGTGAATCCGTGGTAGCGCAGCAGGGCCTTCCCGCGGCCCAGCACCTTCGCGACCGCGACGGGCGCGACTTCCCCGTCGTGGAGCGAGGCGTAGAGCGCGGCGCCCAGCCCCGGCTCGAACCGGACCCGGATCTCGATCGCGCGGTCGTGCGACGACTTCGGAACGGCCACTCCCATACCCGTCACTCCTCCTGGGATCCCCGGAACTCGGCGAAGAGCTCGCGCTCCCGCTCGGTTTCGCGGACCACGTCTTCGACGAGCGTCTGGAGCAGCGCCTCGCGCCGCCGCTCGTCGGACTCGACCAGCTCCCACGCGGAGGGCGTGAGGGGACGCGGCGCGACCCCCCGGGGCCACACGAATCCGGCCCGCTCCGCGAGCGAGTTGGCCACGTGGACCAGGAACGCGAGCTCGGGATTCCGGGTCGCGTTCTCCGGCCGGTGATGGCACGCGATGGCCTCGACGAGATCGGCGGGAAGCCCCCACCGCTCCGCGAGCCACGCGCCGACTTCCGCATGGCAGGATCCGAAGAGCCCGCGCTCGGCCTCCTCCACGTCCTCGCCCTGGTCGCGCACCATCGCGACGACCGCGTGGAAGCGGTTGGGATCGGTCTGGCGCAGGACCACGGTGCCGATGTCGTGAAGGAGCCCCGCGGCGTACGCCTCGCTGGAGAGGCGGTAGCCGTTCCGCTCCGCGAGCGTGCGCGCGGCGACGGCGCAGGCGAGGGAGTGGCTCCAGAGCCCTCCCATCTCCGCGTCCCGATCGCCCAGCGTCTGGAAGACCGAGGCGGAGAGGACGAGATCGCGGATCGTGTTCGAGCCGAGGACCACGACCGCGAGATCGACGGATCCGACCTTCCGCGGGAATCCGTAGAACTCGGAGTTCGCGAGCCGCAGCGTGCGCGCGGTGAGCGCGGGATCGAGCGAGAGGATGCGGCCGATCTCGGCGGCGCTCGCCTGCGGCGGCTTCACCGCCTCGAGGAGCCGGGAGGCGACGAGCGGGAGCGTCGGGAGGGCGACCATGCCCTCCGTGACCTGGCGCAGCGCGGTCCGGTCGAGAACGCGCGGGGCCGAGGGGGCCGGAGGCGCCGGGGTCGTGTCGGTCCGGGTCGGAGTCCTGTCGGTCCGGGTCGGAGTCGTGTTCGTGCGGGTCGGGGTCATGTCGGTCGCCGGCTCGGCTAGAGAAGCCGGCCCAGGCGGCCCTTCAGGGTCTTCACGGCGCGCGTGTGGATCTGCGACACGCGCGACTCGGAGATGTGGAGCGCTTCCCCGATCTCCTTGAGCGTCATCTCTTCGTAGTAATAGAGCGCGACCACGAGGCGCTGCTGCTCGGGAAGGCCGTCGATCGTCTGGAGCAGGACCTCGCGGGCCTCCTCCGTCTCGATCTGGTCGAGCGCGTCCTTGTGCGCGGGGTCGTCCACGATGTCCTCGAGCTGGATGAAGTCCTGATCCTCGTCGCTCGAGACCGACTTCGAGAGGGAGAGGAGCGCGGTGCCGTGCACCTCGTCCATGAGGCGCGAGAGCTCGACCGGGCTCAGGTTGAGCGCCTCGGCGACCTCTTCTTCGGTGGCGGCGCGGCCGAGCTTCTGGCCCAGCTCGCGGGCGACCTCCTCGACGTTCCTGGCCTTGCGGCGAATGCTGCGCGACGCCCAGTCGAGCGAGCGCAGCTCGTCCAGGATCGCGCCGCGAATCCGCCAGATCGCGTAGGTCTCGAACTTCGTGCCCTTCGTGGCGTCGTACTTCTCGAGCGCGTCGAAGAGCCCGATGATCGCCGCGGAGATGAGATCGTCGCGCTCCACGGACTTCGGAAGATGGAGCGCCAGGCGGTCGACCACGTACTTGACGAGCGGCGCGTACTTGCTGAGCGCCACTTCCTTCTGCCGCTGCTTCCGGTTCTTGGAGCGCGGCGTCCGGTTCACGAGGGTGTGGAGAACGGATGGCGTCGGCATCGTGTGGATCCCCCGATTACCGGTCGGCGGGGACGCTGCGGTCCCCGGAGGTGGCGCGCCCGCTCTCGTAGTAGCGGCGGAGGGCGGTGCGCATGAGCACGAGCCCGGCGCC
>DASTBC010000294.1 GCA_035712245.1 Candidatus Eisenbacteria bacterium | reverse complement strand
CTGGCTATGGAGAAGAAGCGAGGGGCTGGTGATGGCGGCATTGGCAAGCGGCGGCGTGCTGGCCGTGGTTGTCGTCTTCAAGAAACGGACGCACCTGCGCTTCACGGACCAGGGCATCTGCTACGACGGGCTCCTCAAGTGGGGCGAGATCCGTTCCTATCGATGGGACAGGAGCCCCGAAGGCGGTGAGCAACAACTAGAGATGGACATCTCGACGAAGGGGCAGAGTCTCACCATCAGCTACCCGATCCCCGCGATGTATCGCGAACGCGTCGCGGAGATCCTGGCCGCTCATGTGCCGCGCGCCTCATGAGACGCAACGGTCACGCTGGAGAAGCCGGCTCACCTCATGTGGATGATCTTCCGCGTCTCGGAGAGAGATCCCACCTGGAGCCGTGACCAGTAAACCCCTGACGTGAGCGTGCTTCCGTTCAATTTCCGCTCGTAGGTTCCCGGCGCGAGCACCTCGTTCACGAGCATCGCGACCTCTCGGCCGTGAGCATCGTAGACGGCGAGCCGGACGTGATCGCGAGTTCCCGGCGGGATCGTGAATCGGATTCTCGCGGCGGATGTCGTGAAGGGATTCGGATGGCTCTGGAGCGATAAGGCGCGGGGGGCCTCGGCCGGTTCGGACTCGACGGAGGTGACCACGCTCGCGTACTTGATCGTCGTGTAATCGTCCCCGGTCCCGCTCCCGCCGCTCGAACCGCTCACATAGACGTCGCCCGACGAGTGAACGGCGATCGCATGCGGACTGTCATAGAGGCTACCCGGGCCGTTGTAGCGCTCGGTCCATCGCACGGTGCCCGAAGGGTCATAGGAGATCGTGGCGAAGTCGTACTGGGTCGTCGCGTTTCCGAAGCTCGACCCGGTCACATAGGCGTTACCCGACGCATCGATTCCAATCGCCGTTGCCCAATCGGCGCCGGCTGCGGGGCCGTTGTACCGGCGCACCCAGATCTCCGAGCCGGCGGCGTCGTACTTGACGGTGGCGAAGTCACCTGCGCTGTTGCCGGTAACGAACACGTTGCCGGCCGCGTCGACCGCGAGAGCCGCGGCTCGATCGTAGTCTTGAGAAGCCACGGTCGCCGGTCCGTCGTATCGGCGAACCCACAGCTCCGTGCCCGCAGCGTCGTACTTGATCGTCGCGTAGTCGTCGTTGGTGCCAGACCCGACGCTCCGTCCGGTGACGTAGACATTGCCGGCCGCGTCGACGATCAACGCTGCTGGCGAATCGGAGCCGTTTCCGGCACTGTAGTTCCGCACCCACTGCTGGACCCCGCTGAAGTCGTATCGGATCGTGGTGAAGGCGCCGCCGCTCCGGCCGGTCACGTAGACGCCGGAAGCGTCACAGGCAATCGCCGCGGGAACGTCCTCTCCATTTCCAGAATCGTATCGCCGCACCCAGAGCTCGACGCCGCCCGCGCTGTACTTGATCGTGACGATATCGAAGCCGGTGCTGGTCTCGACGTTGTAGCCGGTCACGTACACATTACCGTCGTGATCGACGGCGATGTCGACGCCGGCGTCCCCCTCGCCGATGGTCGTGAAGGACTGGACCCAGAGCTGGTCGCCGGCGGCGCTGTACTTCGCCGTCATGGAATAGAACCCTCCCGCGCTATTGCCGGTCACGTAGACATTGCCGACCTCGTCCGTCGTGATCGCGACGGCAGCATCGTTCCCGCCTCCGTCGAGCGTTCGGAGCCACTCCTGAACGCCCGCCGAGTTGTACTTGATCGTTGCCCAGTCGTTCCCGCCCGTGGACGTGGCCGTCGTTCCGGTTACGTAGACGTGACCGCCGGCATCCACGGTCATGGCGTACGGTACGTCGCTGTAGGTGGTGGGGCTGGCGTATCGTGCCACCCATTCCTGAGAGGCCTGAGCAGTCGAAATCGCAGAACCGAGAATCAGCAGTGCCAGGAGCGGAGTCTTCATGAGGCACCTCGTGGAGTCCTTGCCGATCAGGAAAACCTGCACGAATCGTGCTGATTTAGTCCCACAGGGAGCCGGTTCATTACAAGGAGCCCAACGCTCCACGTGCCGGAACCGACCCTCGCGGGGGCAGGGCGCCTCACTACGCCCGGCCGATCCGTCGATCCTGGGCGTTACCGAGGTTCCAGTTGGCTCGCGATGGTGTCTGTTGCTACCCTCCCCGCGCAAGGTTCTTGCCTCATCTGCACGCCCGGCGGCGCACCGCCAAGCGCAGGGGGTGTGACTCGAGAGCAGATCACTCAGCACCATGACGACTCTCGTCACTGCCACGTCGCCGGTCGCTGCCGCCTCCTCGGCCCTCGACAGCGGCTCCACCGCCTGGATGCTCGCCTCCTCGGCGCTCGTGTTGCTCATGGTTCCGGGACTGGCGCTGTTCTACGGCGGGATGGTGCGGCGCAAGAACGTCCTCACCACCATGCTGCATTCGTTCATCGCCATGGCGCTCATCGGAGTGCAGTGGATCCTGGTGGGCTATTCCCTCGCCTTCGGCAGCTCCCAGGGTGGGTGGATCGGTTGGTCGTGGGAGGCCGTCGGTCTCCACGGCGTGCTTCCAGGTCGCCTGTTCTCCGACAAGGCGATCCCCGAGCTGGCGTTCGTCATGTTCCAGGGCAAGTTCGCCATCATCACCCCGGCCCTGATCAGCGGTGCGGTCGCCGAGCGCCTCAAGTTCTCGAGCTATGTGGTGTTCATCCTGCTGTGGGCCACGCTCGTGTACTGCCCCTTGGCGCACTGGGTGTGGGCTCCAGGCGGCTGGCTCTTCGAGTACGGCGTGCTCGACTTCGCGGGAGGCACGGTGGTGCACATCGCGGCCGGCGTCTCGGCGCTGGTGCTGGCTCTCATGATCGGGCCGCGCCGTGACTACCCGCACGGGGCGATCCAGCCCAACAACCTGACCCTCACCCTCACCGGGGCGGGGCTCCTCTGGTTCGGCTGGTTCGGCTTCAACGCAGGCAGTGCGGTGGCCGTCGAGCATCCGGTGGCCGGTTTCTCGGCCGCGCTCGCCTTCGCCACCACACAGACCGCGGCCGCGTCCGCCGCTCTGGTCTGGCTTCTGATCGAGTGGATCCAAACGGGCAAGCCCACGAGCGTGGGAATGGCGTCGGGAATCGTGGCGGGGCTGGTGGCCATCACGCCTGCGGCCGGGCACGTCATGCCGCTCTCGGCCATGGTCATCGGAGCGGGCGCCTCCCTGGTGTGCTACGGCGCCGTGCGGCTCAAGAGCCGTCTCGGCTACGACGACTCGCTCGACGCCTTCGGGGTGCACGGCGTCGGCGGCATCTGGGGCGCGCTCGCGACCGGCCTGTTCTGCGTGATCCCGGTGGCAGGTCTCCTCGGCGGCAATCCAGGGCAGCTGTTCAAGCAGCTCGTAGGGGTCGTGATCACCATCCTGTTCGCGGCGGCCGGCACCTTCCTGATCGCCACGGCGCTGCGTCTCACCATGGGCTTGAGGGTGTCCGAGCGGCAGGAGCGCGACGGGCTCGACATCACCGTCCACGGCGAGCGCGGCTACCACCTGTAGCGGCGGGAACCAGTCCGCCCGAGGACGAGAGCATGAAGCTGGTCATCGCCATCATCCGCCCCGAGAAGCTCGACGCGGTGCAGCGGGCGCTTCAGCTCGCGCTCGACGAGGGGGACAACTATCGTCTCACGGTCCAGACGGTGGACGGCCACGGGCGTCAAGGCGGCGAGGTGGAGTACTTCCGCGGCCAGCCGGTGCGGCACAACCTGGTTCACAAGACCCAGGTGACCATCGGCGTCAACGACCCCTACGTGGAGCCGGCGATCCAGGCCATCATCGAGGGCGCGCGCACCGCCGACGGCGAGATCGGGGACGGCAAGATCTTCGTGCTGCCGCTCGAGGAGTGCGTGCGCATCCGCACCGGCGAGCGCGGCGGTGCCGCGATCTAGCGCGGCACCGCTAGGACTCCGTCTGGCCCACCGGAGCGGGGAAGAGCCGATCGAGCCACGCTCGCCACACCGGCTCCTCGCGCGCGGCGACCGCGCGCGCCGCGTCCCCGTACAGGTACAAGCTGACGGACACGAAGACCTGGCCCCCCATGGGCATGGTGAAGAGACGGGCGGTACCCGGCGCCGGTTGCTCGAGACGAAGAATGAGGTCGGGATAGTCCTTCGGGCTCACATGCTCGACGACCGCTGCGATCGGTGGCGCGTCGCTCGACGAGGTCACGGACCGACCGATGCTCGCTTCCTCGATGCCGAGCGGACCGGCGATCTCGGCCCAAGCTTTCTCCTTGGGCCCCGGTGCGACCGCCATCAGCTGGACCAGCGTGCACGGCTGGCCGCGGAAGTGCGTGAGATAGCTCCGGAGAATCCGGAAGAACGCCGGCCAGCCCTTCTCGACGCTCTCGAACTGCTTGTCCCAGTCGTCCGTGCTCGCGAACCAGCTGTGGACGACACGCACGAGACAGGTTCCGCCGGCCTTCGCCTCGACGGTCCACTCGGTCGCCATGGCGGGTGAGCCCGGGCCCATGCCTTCCTTGTTCTCGGCGGTGAAGCGACGGGGCGGGTCCCACACCTGAATCTCCGCCTTCGACTCCATGCCGGGACCGAAGTTCATGAGGATCGACCCCTTCTCGCGCTCCTCGAGCTGGGTCGGAACGAACCAGGACGTGATTCCCGGTCCCGTCGCGATGGCCTGCCACACTTCCTCCGGCGTTCCGGGCACTTCGGTCTCGACGGCGATGAAACGCCGCCCTGAGGGATCCTTCTGCGTCGGCATGTTCGCTCCTAGGTTCGGGGCTTCCGGGGTGAGGGGTGGGCGACGAGGATGACTCGATGCGGGCGGCCGCCCGGAGCTGTCGCGTCGTGGTAGCGCGCAACGAGCCCGGTGATGGCATGAGTGAGCTCCGCCGTGAACGCGGCGCGCTCCGCCGGAGAACGGAAGCGGACTTCGGTGTCGATCGCGAGGGTCGCGAGATGCTTGCGCTGTTCCTTCGAGCCGCGGAGGAGGTCGCCGACCTCGCGGATGACGCGCGCGGCCAGAGCGATCAGGTAGCTCGCGGAGAGTCGATCGGATGCGCGTGCGGGATCATTGGCGGCATCCCCCAGCGCGGCAGGGGAGACGACGTAGGAAGCGGCGGTGGCGACCATGCGCCGCTCGACGAGTCCTCCCCATCGGCGCTCTCCGGCCGGGCGGACGAGCCCGTGAGCCTCGAGCGCCCGGAGATGGTAGTTCACCTTCTGGCGAGTGATGCCGACACGGGTCGCGAGCGACGACGCCGAGCCGGGCTCGGCGAGCTCCGCCAGGAGGCGAGCGCGGGTCGGGTCGAGAGCCACCACGGCGGCGGCGGGGTCGTCGATGACTTCGAGGTCCGCGATTGGCTCCATGGGCCTCATGAAAGCATTGACAACTTATCTTGTCAAGCCCCGCAGCCCACGTGCATGGCTCCTCGGGCGACTACCCCTTCGGTCCCATAGGACCGGCGGCTGGCGCCGCCTTACGCTGAGTTCATGAATCGGCGGCTACGGTACCTGCCGTTGGCGCTCACGGCGCTGTCCGTGGTGGGTTGCCAGGCCGAGCAGCGGGCGAAGCAGTACGACCTCGAGTCCCTCCCGCCGCCTCTGGTCTCGGCCGTGGCCGAAGCGGACACCGCGATGGCTCGCCTCCAGCGTCGTCTCGGCGCGCGGCTCAAGGCGGAGTTGGCGGCGGGCGGGCCGGTCGCGGCCCTCTCGGTCTGCCGCGACTCGGCCCAGTTTCTCACCTCCCAGGTCGCGGCACAGAGCCGCGTCCAGGTCGGCCGGACGAGCCACCGTCTGCGCAGCCTCGCGAACACGCCGCGCGCCTGGGTGAGACCCTATCTCGAAGCGATCACGCCCGGCCAGAAGGCGGCGGCCTTCCGCCCCGTGGCGGTGGACCTGGGTGAGACGGTCGGGCTTCTACGCCCGATTGCCACGCAGGAGATCTGCCTCCAGTGCCATGGCGATGCGGCAGCCTTCTCGCCCGAGCTGGCCCTCGCGCTGCGTGAGGCCTATCCGGAGGACCGAGCCACGAGCTTCGCTGTCGACGATCTCCGCGGGGTCTTCTGGGCGGAGGTTTCGAAAGCGCGGTGAGCCCCTACGGGGTGCCCATCGTCGTGAAGTGAAGCGCCATGTCCCCGCCCGCACCGTGGTGGTGGCCATTCCCGTCCATCATCCCGGTCGTCGAGCCGGAGCCCATCCGTGCGACTTCCGGTCCGATGTGGATCATGTAGCGGGTCGCCTGGATCATCCCCTCCGCAGGCCGGAAGGTGCACACGGTGCCGCTCGGGTTCCAGGAGAAGCCCCCGTGGGTGGCGTGATGCCGGTCGAGATGGCGCATGACCTGCGCGTCGTCCATGCAGTGTTCCATGTCCCCATGCCACATGGTGGCCGAGTCCGGGCAGACCGAATCCGAGATCGCCCATTCGCTGATCAGGTAGAGCTCGTTCTGCACCAGGTCCCGGTCGACCGGGGCGCTGAAACCCAGGGTGACGGGGGCGTCAAGGGAGACTCCTCCTGCGCCGTCACGGGGACTCACGCTCACGAGCGTGGGGGACTGAGAAGCCGCCGGTGAGGTGGGCTCCTCCGAGCATCCGGCAGCCAAGGCGCCGGCGAAGAACACGGCCATCACGATGAAGCGACGCATCACGACCTCCTTCCAGGTTCCGGAGACACGACCCCACGTTCAAAGGGAGATGCCTCACCAAGATCCGTGCCGTGGGAAGAAGCTCGCACTTCCGCTCCATAGCTCACCAACGCACAAGAGGTTGGTGGCAGGTCCTCGACGATCTCGGTTCTCAGCTCGCCGCGCCCCTACTGACAGGATGGCAGGCAAGCATGTCAGGGTCAGTCCGCCCGCGGTGGATGGGGGCGGACGTCGCTAGGTCAGGTGTTTCTTGAAGAACTCGACCGTACGCGACCACGCCAGCTTCGCCGCCGCGGCGTCATATCGGGGCGTCGTGTCGTTGTTGAAGCCGTGCTGCGTGCCCGGATAGAAGAACGCCTCGTACTTCTTCTTGTGCTCCTGGAGCGCCGCCTCGTACGCGGGCCAGCCAGCGTTGATGCGCTCATCGGTCTCCGCGAAGTGGAGGAGCAGCGGGGCCTTGATCTTCGGCACGTCGGCCGCCGGCACCTGGTTGCCGTAGAACGCCACGCCGGCGTCGAGCTCCGTCATCCGGGTCGCGAGATAGTTCACCATGCCGCCCCCGTAGCAGAAGCCGACCGCGCCGATCTTGCCGGTGGCGTCGTCGCGCTTCCGCAGAAGGTTCGCCGCGGCCAGGAAATCCTCTCGCGTCTTCGACTGGTCGAGCTTCTGGAACAGCTCGCGCGCCTTGTCCTCGGTCCCCGGATAGCCGCCGAGCGGGGTCAGCGCGTCCGGCGCGAAGGCCATGAAGCCGTCGAGCGCGAGCCGGCGCGTGACGTCCTCGATGTGCGGGTTGAGGCCGCGGTTCTCATGGATGACGAGGATTCCCGGCAGCTCCTTCCCCTTCGCGCTCGCCGGACGTGCCAGATAGCCCTTCATCGTGCCGCTCCCCTCGGAGGACTTGTACTCCAGGGTCTTGGCATCCAGGCGCTTGTCGTCGGGCGGCACCTGCTGCGCCTCGGCGAACTTCGGGGACAGCTCGTCGAGCAGCATCGCCGCGGTCACGCCACCCACCGCGAACCGTGCGGCGCCGACCAGGAAGGCGCGGCGGTCGATCCCGCCGTGCACGTACTGGTCGAAGAGATTCAGCAGATCTTGTGGATAGTCACCCGCTCGCTTCCGTTCCATCGCTCCTCCAGCACACTGATGCGTGCGTCAGAATGCAGTCCAACGATCTCCGCCGACACTAGAGTCTACGTCTCGGAGCGGTCTGCTACACTCACCCTCATGGACGCATCGCTTCCCCGTGAGCTTCGCCCGCTCCTGGACGGGCAGGGCCGGATCACGCAGTGGCCGGCCAAGCAGAAGGTCCAGCGGATGGCCATCGACTATCTTGCGGGCCGTTTCATCCGGGGACGCGAGTACACCGAGCGTGAGGTCAACGAGCTGCTCCTGGACTGGCATACCTTCCGCGACTGGGCCCTGCTCCGGCGGATGCTCTGCGACTGGGGGCACATGACCCGAGACCGTGACGGCACCCGGTACCGGTTGTTGCCACCTCCCCCGAGCTTGTCCCGGGTATGACCAGCGTCGGACGGCGGTTCCTCGAGGACTCCCGCGAGTTCCTGAAGCAGGACTACATCCCCGAGATCGAGCGCTGCGTGAGCGCCCTCACCGACGAGCAGATCTGGGCTCGAGCCAACGACGCTTCGAACAGCATCGGCAACCTGATCCTCCCCCTCACGGGAAGCACCCGGTACTGGGGAGTGGAGGTCGTTGGGAAGCAGCCGATCGAGCGCGTGCGACAGCAGGAGTTCGACCACCTATCCGGAGGGACGACGGCCAGCAGAAAGATGGCGATCGTGCGCTGAGGCGCTCCCGGTCCTCCCGGCGCGGCGGAACCTCACACCAGCCGGAACACCTCTCGTTTGCCGGTGAGATACATGTCGGTGTATCCCTTCATGACCTCGCGTACGTCCTCCCGCCCCATCAGTTCCTCCTCGAGCTTCTTGAATTCGTCGAGTGACGGAACCTCCGTTTCGAAAAGGACGGTGTTGAAGGGACCGATGACATCGGTCATGACTCGGATCGTGTACCGTCCCTTCACCACTTCGGCCATGGTTCGGAACGCCTTGGCCATCTTGGACGCCATACCCGGCTTGGCGGTCAGGGTCTCTCGTACGACGTACATGCGACGCTCCTTTCGTTTTGGAAAAGACGTGGGGGTGATCGTGAGGAACGATCCTCATTTCAATGGTCCGGCTGACCCAGGTGTTCGAGTCTAGGATCGTCCTCGAGACCGGGGCGACCTCAGCACTCTCTCCAGCTCGTTCAGCTCCGCCTTCAGCCCCTCGATCCTCGCGAGCACCGCACGGTGATCGCTCGCCTCGTCGGCCGCGTGCATCTGCTCGCTCTTCACCTTGTCCAGGTTGTTGATGACCACGGCGATGAACAGGTTCGTCACGACGAACACCGCGATGACGATGAAGCTCGCGAAGTAGGCCCAGCCGATCGGATGCGGGCTCTGCTTCGCGATCTCGACCCATCCCTCGAGCGTCAGCGTCTGGAACAGGCTCTCGAGGGACCGGCCGAGCGACCCCCAGTGCTGCGGCGCGACGTCGTGGAAGAGATGGTAGCCGAGCACGGCGTAGACGTAGAGCAGCAGACTCAAGAGGGCGATCACGTGGCCCATCGACGGGATGGAGCGCAGCATCGTGCCGATGATGAGCCGGAGGTCCGGCCAGACCGAGACGAGCCGCGACACCCGGAGCACGCGCGCGAGCCGAGCGACGGTGGCGAACGGTCCCGCCGCGGGAAGCAGGGAGAGCGTCACGACGGAGAAGTCGAAGACGTTCCAGCCCTCGCGGAAGAACTCGTGCACCCGCGGCAGGTACGCGGCGAGGCGGATCGCGATCTCGATCACGAAGGCGAACTGAATCAACCCCTCCGCGAGCTGGACGGCCTCCCCGTAGCGAGCCATCACGCCCGGCGAGGTCTCGACTCCGAGCAGGACCGCGTTGGCGAGAATCAGAGCCATGACGAAGCCCTGAAATCCCGGGCTCGACGCGATGCGGCGGCACTGTGTGGCCAGGAAGTTCATGTTCTGCGATACCCATCCCGCGTGAGGTCGCTGCCCGAAGTGTCGGAGGTCGAACGGCCGCGCGATTCTAGCGGGAGGCTCGATCCGTCTCCAACGTGTTTCACGCTCCCTCGGAGCGCGCTCGGTCCGGGGGTTTGGACGTTGTTGTTCCGTGTACCATGATCGTCGCCCCGTGCACCTCGGAGGCTCCCGGAGGACCGACCACGGGGCCGCAGGACCACGCCTTGGAGTAGTCCTCGAACTTTTCCATTGAACCCCGTACCTGGTACGGGGCCGATCCTCATGAGGTGACGATGAGCCAAGGACTGAAGACCGGCGAGCTCGCGAAGCTCGCGGGCGTGGGGGTCGAGACCCTGCGATTCTACGAGCGTCGCGGACTCCTCGCGAAACCGGGGCGGACGCCGAGCGGATATCGCCAGTATCCGAGCGGTGACGTCGAGCGCGTCCGGTTCATCCGCCGCGCGCGGGACCTCGGATTCTCGCTCGCCGAGATCCGCCACTTCTTCGATCTCGCGAGCGAGCCGGGCGGGGACTGCGTGGACCTTTGCGACGCGGTCGACGCGAAGCTGGAGGAGCTCGAGCGGCAGATCCAGGAGCTCCAGTCGAAGCGCCGGGCGCTGGCGAAGCTGCGGCGAGAGTGCCCCGAGTGCGTGCCGATCGAGGAATGCCTCGTGTTGAGCCGCCTCCGGGAAGCGCCCGATCGAGTGGTGTGGAAGAGCCGGAACGCGAATGGAAGGGGGTGAGACCGAATGAAGCGAATTGCTGCCGGACTCGGAGTGGTGGTCATCGCGCTCGTGTTGACCGTCGGCGCCTGGGCCAGTCAGAAGGATGCATGCGAGCCGTGCGGACCTTGCGAGCCTTCTGTGTCGTGCGACG
>DASTBC010000293.1 GCA_035712245.1 Candidatus Eisenbacteria bacterium | reverse complement strand
GGTCCGGATCCCAGAGCCCTCCGAAGACGAGCGCATGCGGCCTCTTGATCCGGAGCACTTCGAATCCCGCATCTCCGTCCGGCGTCGCCGGGATCAGCTCGCCGACGCGGAGCCGCTGCAGCTCCGGATGGATCTCGCGCGCGCTTCGCTTGGCAGCATTGTCGAGCACGTCGATGCTGTAGAAACCGGCGCGCTGGCATCCCATCTGGACGAGCCACGGCCAGATCCGCTCGGGCGTGGCCGCCACGTCCACCGTGTGGGTCAGCTGGTCCGCGGCATCGGGAAGGAGGTCGTCGCCCGGGAGCGGCTCGGAGTTCTCCATGGGCGCCGGCCGCCCCAGCTCGTTCGCGAGCGCCGCGAGTCCGGAGCGGCGGATGAAGCGCGACGCCGGCCCGATCACGCGGAAGTAGCGGCGGAACTTGCGCCACGACTCCTCGTCCGTGGCGTCCACGCGCACTTCCATCTCGAGATGCGAGCCTCCGTGGTGCGGCGCGACCCGGAAGCACCAGGCGACCTTGACGTAGCCGGTCAGATCGAACGCGGCGTACTCCTGCGCGTCGGCCATGTGGAGGAACGGGATCCGGGACATCCACACCTTTCCGATCGCTCCGACGGCGACTTCATGACCGGGTGTCTCGAGAAGGACCTGGAACCCCGGATGCTCCGGCGTGGATTCGAGGTCGTCGATGCGAAGCGTGACCTCCCGTGGGTGTGCGTCGCCGTCGCGAACGCCGCGGAGCCGGTCCGGGAGTGTCCGGATGGCGAAGAGCGTCTTCGCGATCCGCGAGCTGGCGAAGCTCCCGTGACGGACGCGATCCCAGGTGGTCTCGGGCGATGCGGCCAGGTCCACGCGGTCGATCTCGACGAGGCGCGGATGGGGAATGAGCCGGTCGAGCAGCGTGGCGTTCCCGTGCGGCGAGGCGCCGTGTGCCTGCGGGTGGGTCGCCGGGGTTGTCGGGGAGCCGGCGGCTCCAGTCGGGCTCGGGGACATGGGATCCCTCCTGGTCGGTCGGTGGGTCCGAATCGGGTTTGGGCTAGAAGGAAGGGGGAGCACCAGGCGTGCCGCGTCTTGAGCCGGAATTGTCGATGCGAGAACGGGACTTAGGAGGGAGTCCCCGAACTGGTCAGGCTTCCGTGTATGACAGGAACGGAGGGCGCTCTGACAAGTTGGCAGTTCTCGTTAGACCGCACGATCGTGCGGGGATGACGACGGTGTCCTTATCCCCGTCTCCGCACGGTCGTGCGGGGATGCCTTCGCACGATGCTAGTGCGGCAGGCGGTTCCTGAGCGCGCCGTAGCACCACGTTCCCACGAGCGCGCTCAGGATCGCGACCGCCATGACCCCGATCCCGTGGCCCAGCAGCGCGAAGAGCGGACCGGGGCAGGCGCCGATCAATCCCCACCCGAGGCCGAAGATCGTCCCACCGGCCCAGTATCGCGTTCCCTTCCCCATCGTTTTTGGCGGGATCACGATCGGTTGCCCGTCGATTGAGCGCAGCCGAAGGCGGCGAATGATCTGAAGCCCGATCATGGCGGTGAGCACGGCCGAGCCGATGATCCCGTACATGTGAAAGGACTGGAACCGGAACATCTCCTGGATGCGAAACCAGGAGATCACCTCGGATTTCGTGAGAACGATCCCGAACAGCACGCCGACCAGGAAGAACGGAATCAGGCCGCGAGGGAGGCGCACGGTCAACCTCCGAGCAGCCGCGGCAGAATCAGCCACGTGGAGATGAGCCCGCCGGCGAAGAAGCCCATCACCGCGATCAGCGAAGGAAGCTGGAGATCCGCGAGGCCGCTGATGGCGTGGCCCGAGGTGCAGCCGCCCGCGTAGGCAGTCCCGAAGCCGACGAGGAAACCGCCCCCGACGATCAACACGAAGCCCGGCACCGTGGCGAGCGAGTGCCAGGAGAAGAGCTCGCGCGGAACGAGGTCGGTCACGTCGTGAATGCCGAGCGCGGCGAGGCTCTCCACCGCGGCGGCGGAGAGGCTCGGGGCTCCGTGCGTCGACAGGAACTGCCCTTCGAGCAAGCCGCCGATCAGGACTCCGAGCACGAAGGTGAGGTTCCAGGCGCCCTCGCCTCGCCAGTCATAGGAGAAGTACTCCACGCCACCGGGAAGGCACGCGGCGCAGATGTGGCGGAGATTGCTCGAGATCCCGAACATCTTGTTGCCAATGAGGAGGAGCGCCGGCGGGAAGAGGCCAATGACGGGGCCCGCGACGTACCAGGGCCAGGGCTGCATCAGAGCGTCCATCGAAGCTCCTTCAAGAAGCGCGAACGGCCTGCCTACGTTGCGCCAGCGGTCGTGAGAAAGGCCTCCACAGCCCGCTCGACGCCGCGTCTCGATAGGCTGGGATACCTCGCGTATGCGGAGTCCGGTATGGCGGCGACCAGGCTCCGGAGGCGCTCGGGATCCACGATCCTTCTGCGAACGAACTCCCTGGCGTCCTCGAGATCCCGCTCGAAGCCTCGGACGACCTTCGAGAGGACCTGCGCGTAGGGATCGTAGTGATGGAAGGAGATCGGCCCCATCGTCTCGATGAAGACGTGGCGGTCCGCGCTTCCCCTGAGCGGCGGCACGAAGTCCTCCGGCCGCGCGAACTCGATGTTCATGTTGAGGCGCTCCTTGAGCGACTGGATGTCCCGGAAGACGTCCTGGTGATCCGAGAAGAGGTCCACGTCGATGGAGGACCGGCGCCAGCCCAGATAGACCGCGGTTCCCCCACCGACCAGATAGACCTGGTAGGTGCCGCCTCGTGGAGCGTTTCGGGCAAGCTCCTTCATCAGAGAGATCAGCCGTTCCCGAGTGATCTCCTGACGCATCGTCTCAGGCCGCCCGTGCCCGGGCGCACGCGTCCGCGAAGGATGCCGCCTGACGGAGATAGGCGAGGTATCGCGCATGAGCGAGGTCCGGGTCGGCTCGTTCCAGGAGGCGATAGAGCCGGATGTCCGCGTCCTTCCACCGATGGCGCGGCAACGGCACCCGTTCCCTCTCGAGGCGAGGCGCGGCCAAAGAGACGAGCAGGCTCTCGGCGGTCTCCCTTCCGGCGGCGAGCGCCTCAAGGCCGGCGTCGACGATCTCCCCGCCGGGGAGTCCGAGCGCATGGAAGCTCGGCGCGTCGAATCGCGCGTGGATCCAGCGCCGCAGGGCGGCCTGGCGCGCGACCGTCCGCCGGGCTTCGGGGCTCATTCGCTCGGCGCGCGCGCGTCCGCCGGCCCGGCCGTAGGCGCGGAATCGGTCCCGGACGGATCGAGGAAGCCTCATGGCTGGATGATACCAAGGGGGTAAGCATCCGCACGAGGATTTCGTGGAGGCGTTCTACTCCACCCGGACGACTCGCCCGCCCTGGATCTCGCCGGTTCCGCGCACCCGCCAGTAATAGACGCCCGCCGGGACGCGCCGGCCCATGTGGTCGGTCCCGTTCCAGTCGATGGAGTGCGGGCCGGCGGCGCGCCAGGACGCGGGCCAGCGCCGGACGAGCGCGCCGCGCGTGTCGAACACCTCCACCACCGTGCCGCCGGAACGGGAGCGCTGGAACCGGAGGGAGGTGGCCGAGGAAAACGGGTTCGGTGCGCTCGAGGTCCTGCGGGCGAGCGGGCTCGAGGCGACTTCCACTCCCGTTGCCGTCGCGTACCAGCCGATGTCCGCGTAGAGGTACTGCGTCAGGTCCACGTCCTTGGTGTCGTCGTCGTTGAGGAAGGGTTCCATCAGCAGATTGGGAACGGCGGTCTCATCCCAGTGCGAGACCGAAGATCCCTGCTCCAGCGGATTCGGCGCGTACAGGAGCGGGCGTCCCTGGAGGTCCGCGCCGGTCAGCTGAGACGGGTCGGACCCGATCGTCGCGAAGACGCCGCCGCCGAGGTTCGCCTTGATCGCGTTCGCGTCGTCGAGCGTGATCCCGACGACCGGGATCGTGATGGAGGGATCGATCCCCGACATGGGCTGGGGCGGGCCGCTCACGTTGTTCGCGATGATCACCGCGACCGCCCCCGCGGCCTGGGCTTGCACGGCCTTGTCCACGAACGTGCAGATCCCGCGGTCGATGAGGGCGATCTTCCCCGCGACCAGGGCCCCGTTGACGATGGGTTCGCAGCCGTCGCTCGTGGTGCCGGCACCATCATCCACGAGGATCACCTCCGCCTGGATCGGGGGATCGGGCGGCGGCGGGCCGAATTCCGCTCTCGCGAACTCCTTGTTCCCTGCGATCGCGGGCGGGCTGTCGATCCGCAGGATGATTCCGGGTGCGAGGATCCGGGGCGCGGCGGCCTGCACGAAGGCCCCTCCCCAGACGAGCTGCCCCGTGTTCACGGCGGAGTTCTTGCGCTGGATGTTCGTCATCTGGTGCCAGAACTCGCCCCGCGTGCGGTCGAAGAGATGCCGCGCATAGATGTCCGTCCGTTGGTTCAGGAACTGCCCCGTCGAGAGCGTGGTGAACGTCTGGAATCCGAGCCCATGGCCGATCTCGTGGAGGACGGTCGGGAGCAGGTCGAGATCCAGCCCGTGCGCATGGTCGTACCCGTAATACCAGCGCGCCCCTCCCAGACAGGTCCCGCCATCCAGGGTCAGGTTGAACGTGGCGTTGATGTCGCTCGTGCCGGGGGTCAGATCCTCTCCGGCGAGCTTGTTGGCGAGCGCGATCGGATACCACGTGTCGCTCACCGGGGCGCCCGTGAAATCGGACGCGACCGTGATGGCGCCCGCGCTGCCGAGCACCGCGCTGCCGGCATCGCAGAATTGAGGGTCGAAGCGGGCGTTGACGACGATGGTGACGTCGCTCTGGAGATGCGTTCCCCAGATCAGGCCTGCCGTCTCGAAGACATTGATTCGCTGCTGGCCGAGTGTCGTCCCCGGATTCCCTCCGACCGGAGCGACCGGGGTGGGGTCGTTGAAGCCCTCGCCGGGGCCGTCGAGGACGTTGAGCACGAACGTTGCCGGGAGCCCCGGAGACGCGAGAAGGAGCAGAGCGGCCGCCGTCGCGGCCGTCACGAAGCGAACGGGTGACCGGTTCATGGCTATCGCTCCTTCGCCTGGAGCGGTGCCTGCCGGGATCCCGTGACGGGCTTCGCCGCATGCGTCGGATCCGAGACGCAGTCCAGGATCAAGCGCCCGGAGGCGTCTCGGCGCGCGATCGAGAAGATCTGGAAGCGCCCGTTCAGATGGACGACCTCACCGCCCCGGGAGAGGCGCTCCGCCGGGAGGTCGGGTGTGACCTCGTCGGGCCCCAGGAGGTCCGAGAAGGCCCGGCGCTGCGCCGGCGTGGGCCGCGCGAGCCGTCGCGTGGCGGGGTCGATGGCGATGAGGAGCCCGGACCGGTAGGCCGGTGTGAGCCAGGGCGCCGCGACCTCCCACGGCGCGAGAGCGGCCGACACTTCGGCCCCAGGGCCCTGCGACCAGGGGACGTTCCAGGGGAGCGGGTCGAGGTGGACGGCCGCGGACGGTTGCCCTGCAGGCTCGGCGTGGAGGGTGCCGTCCGCTGTCGCGAGGGCGGGCGACGCGACCGCCATCACGAGAGCGGCCACGACCCCGAGACCGGATCGGGGTGAACTCATGGGGAGTTCCTCCTCGGGCATGGCCCGGATCAGGGTGGAGAAGGGTTGGAACGCGCGTACCCCAAGTGTAGTCCGGCGACGGTATCGGCGGGGAGAGCGAGATGGGCGCGGCGGGGGTTCGTCCCTACCCTCGCCGGTACGGCTCCCACTCGTAGGGACGCTCGTAGAACCCCGGGTGGCACTTCAGCTCGTCGATGCGCTTGATCACCTTGGCGGGATTCCCCGCGGCGACGACGTCTTCCGGGATGTTCTTCACCACCACGCTGCCGGCGCCGATGAGCGAGCCGCGGCCGATCACCACGCCCGGAAGCAGCGTCGTGTTCGCGCCGATCTTGGCCAGCGTGCGCACGGTCACGCCGCCGAGGCACTCCTTGTACCTCGGGCAGCCCATGGGGTGGGGGTCGTCCGTGAAGACGACGTGCGGGCCCAAGAAGACGTGATCCTCGACGGTGGCCATCTCCAAGAAACATCCGGAGTGGATCCGGACGCCGCTTCCGATCCGGTTTCCGAACTCCAGGACGGCGTTGGTGCCGACGGACACGTCATCGCCGATCTCGTTGTCCTCGCGGATCGACGCGCCCTGGCCGCACTGGAACCGCGCGCCGATCCTGGTTCCGGCGTAGATCGTCGTGAAGGGACGGATCACGGCGCCCCGGCCGATCACGAGCGGCAGCTCGCCTGCCTCCCGGCCGCGCGGGGGTTTTCCCAGCACCAGCGGGGGCTCGAGGATGGCGCCCTGGCCGATCTCGACGTTGGGATAGATCTGGACGCCGGTGATCGGCTCCTCGACGGGAGGGCCCGCGCCCACTCGCGTGATCGTCTCGACGACCTCGGACCAGTCGACGCGTCGTACGGTCATGTCTCGTCTCCTCGCGAGGCGGTGAAGTGGGCGGGCACGCCGGACGGGGCGCGGCGGGTGATGACGGGGACGCCATCCCGCGTCGACGCCCCGTTTCCGTGGCCGTTCCCGTGGCCGTTCCCGTTGGCCGGGAGGGCTTCCCCGTTCCATCGGATCTTCTCCAGCCGGTTTCCGTTCTTCCCGGAGCGCTCGATGGCCTCGAGCACGCGGACCACGCGCAAACCGCTCTCGCCGTCCGTGCGCGGCCGCGAACCCGTCCGCGCGCACTCCAGAAAATGGTCCATCTCGATCTGGAGCGGCTCGGCGGTCGAGACGTGGGGCGACAGGATGTCCCCGGTCCGGTAGGTCAGCGTGAACTCGCCGAACGTCTCCGGCTCTCGGAACTCGACGCCTCGGTCGAAGATCTTCACGCGCTCCATCGCGTTCGTGTCGTCGTAGATCAGCATCTTGTGCGAGCCCACGATCGTGGTCTGGCGAAGCTTTCGCGGCGAGAGCCACGAGGACTGGATGTTCGCGATCTTCCCGCTCTCGAACTGGAGATTGATGAACGCGACGTCCGAGATCAACGGCTGCACGAACGCGCCGCCGGTCATCGACGCGGCGGACGGGGTCTCGCCGAGCCAGTAGAAGAGCATCGAGAGGTCGTGCGGCGCGAGGTCCCACACCACGCTCACGTCGCGCTGATGGATCCCGAGGTTCACACGGATCGAGGAGACGTAGTAGATCTCACCGAGCGATCCGGAGTCGATGATCTCCTTGATCTTCACGACGGGCGGCGAATACTCGAACGTGTGCCCGACCATGAGCGGCACTCCGGTCGTCTCCGAAAGGCGCACCAGGGCCTCCGCCTCCGCGACGGTTCCCGTGAGAGGCTTCTCCACGAACGTGGCCTTGCCGGCGCGAAGGCACTCGCGGGCCAGGGCGTAGTGCGTCGCGACGGGGGTCGCGATGACGACGCCCTCGATGGTCGAGTCATCGAGCAGGTCGCCCAGGGTCGACGCGGTCCGGACGGTCGGGAACCGCTGGCGCGTGCGCGCGAGAAGATCGGGATCCCGATCGCACACCGTGATCTTGGCGCACTTTCGGTTCTCGAGCAGATTGCGGACGAGATTCGGTCCCCAGTACCCACAGCCCACCACACCGACGTGCATCGACCCCTCCCCTGACAGCCCTCACCCCTGCACGCGCCGGCTCCGCCCTCGCGGCGGCCGGCACCCGAGAACCCCTCCTAGTACCCGCCTCTGCCGCGAAGCATCGCGGGAAGCGTCTGGACGATCAGCCAGAGATCGCTCGCGACCGAGCCGTGATGCGCGTAGTGGAGATCGAGGATCACCATCTCCTCGAATCCCACGTGGCTCCGCGCGGTGACCTGCCACAGACCCGTGCATCCCGGCAGCACGTCGAGCCTCCGGCGCTGCCAGGGCCGGTACAGGTCCCACTCGTACGAGACACACGGCCGCGGACCCACCAGGCTCATCTCGCCGCGCAGCACGTTCCAGAGCTGCGGCAGCTCGTCCAGCGACAGCGCGCGAAGCCATGCCCCCACGCGCGTCACGCGCGGATCGCGCGTCAGCTTGTAGATCTTGGCGCCGTCCTCGGACGTGTCCGCGGCGGCCCCCGAGCGGATCAGATCGCGAAGATACTCCTGATGGATCCTCGGATCGTTGCCGTGCTCCATCGTGCGGAACTTGAGCATCGTGAACCGGCGTCCGCGCCGCCCCACGCGCTCCTGGCGGAAGAGCACCGGGCCCGGGGACGACAGGCGGACCGCGAGCGCGATCGCGAGGAGCAACGGCGAAAGGACCACGAGCCCGGCGGCCGAGCCCACCACGTCCACGAGGCGCTTCACCACCGACTCGGGGCCGGCGAGGTCGTGACGCCGGAACCTCAAGACGGGAATCCCGTCGAAATCGCCGATCGCGGACCGGCCGATCACGATCTGGAAGCGGGGCGACACCACGCGCACGTCCGCGCGCGCGTCGAGGCACGCGAACGCCACGTCCAGCACCTCGTCGAGTCCGCGGCCGTTCGGCTCGATCACGACCTCGCCGAAGCCCCGTTCCTCGATCATCCGGGCGGCGGTCTCGGGAGTCACGGCCGAGAGAGGTCGGAGCGAGACGCCGCGGCGGCGCTCGTCGCGCTCCGCCACGTTCGCGGCGATCCGGTGGGCGCGCTCGGTGTCGCCCAGCACCAGCACCGGCCCGCGCGCGAGCCGCGGGTAGATCCGGCGGGCCAGCGGCCGCAGCGCTCCAAGCCGGAGCGCGCACACGCCCAGAAGCGTCGCGGGGAGCGTGAGACCCACGACGAGCCGGCTGTCGAACGGCACCGGCGCTTTGACCAGGAACGCGAGCAGCTGCGTGAAGACCCACGCGGGGAGCACGGCTCCCACGACGCGCATGACCTGATCGCCCTTCGCGATCATCACGCGTGGCGCGTACGCGTCGCGCGCGCTCAGCGCGGCGACCCAGAGGAGCGGCGTGAGCACGATCATCGCGCGTCCCGCGACGGTATCGAGTGAGGCGAGGAGCGCCTCCGGCGTGAATCGCAGCAGCGAGGGCAGCAGGATCCCCGCGCTCAGGGCGACGAGGTCGAGCGCGATCGCGCCGAGGATCACGAGGACGTGCCGACCGTGTGGCGTGACGACGGGAATCGGAGAAACGGAAGCAGCGCCGTCCGGGTGCGAAGCGGAAACCGGAGGCTCGGGTGCGGGGGCTACGAGCGTGGCCGTCGAGGCGGTCTCGCTCCTGTGTCGCGCGATGCCTTCCTGGCTCAGTCCATCCTCCCGGCGACATCCGAGCCGCCGATCAGGTCGGGGAGACCAAGGGCGGGGACCTACCCGCCACGGCGGTACTAAATCAGCCGGAGGGAGGGCTCGTCAACCGTTATTCGCTTGGGGCGCAGCCACTAGGCCGAAGGATTTCACTCCTTGAATGACCTCGGCTACCTGCTCCCCTGTCAATTCGGCAAATAGCGGCAGCGAGAGCCCCGTCCGGGCCCACCGTTCGGCCGCCGGATACTCCCCCGTGTGGTCCCGCCCGTTCGAGAACGCGGCTTGAAGGTGAAGTGGAATGGGATAGTGGAGGCCCGTCTGGATCCCCAGGCCGGTGAGGTGCTCCCGGAGGGCGTCTCGCTCCTCGGTCCGGAGGACATAGAGGTGGAAGACGTGCTCCCGGTCGGGAGCCACGCCTGGGACGCGAAGGCCCGGCACTCCCGCGAGCGCGTCCGAGTACCGGGCCGCGCATGCCCGCCGCGCCTCGTTCCAGTCATCGAGATGCCGCAGCTTCACCGCGAGCACCGCGCCCTGGATCCCCTCCATGCGCGCGTTGTATCCGACCTCGGCATGCTCGTAGCGCTGCGTCTGCCCGTGGTCGCGCAGCCGGCGCACGCGCGCGGCCAGATGCGGGTCATCCGTCGCGACCGCGCCGCCTTCGCCGTACGCGCCGAGGTTCTTTCCCGGATAGAACGAGAAGCACGACGCGACACCGAAGGATCCGACGCGGCGTCCGTGGTACGTCGCACCGTGCGCCTGGCACGCGTCCTCGAGCACCGAGATGCCGCGCCCGCGCGCGAACTCGAGAATGGGATCGAGATCCGCGGGCTGGCCGTAGAGGTGGACGGGGATGATGGCTCGCGTGCGTGAGGTCGCGGCGTCGGCGAGCCGATCCGGGTCGAGGTTCCCCGTGTCCTCGAGCACGTCCACGAAGACCGGGACCGCCCCGACGTGAACGACCGCCTCGGCCGTGGCGATGAAGGTGTGCGCCGGGACGATCACCTCGTCACCCGAACGGATCCCGAGCGCGAGGAGCGCGAGCTGGAGCGCGGTCGTGCCGTTGTTCGTGGCGACCACGTGGTCCACGCCGAGATAGCTGGCGAAATCCGACTCGAACCGCTCGACCGCGGGGCCGAGGACGAACGAGGCGGATTCGATCACCTGCCGGATCGCCGTGTCGATCTCGTCCTGGATCGCACGGTACTGGGCCTTCAGATCGACGAACGGAACTCCCATCCCTGCCTCCCTTCCCTGCACACAGCGTCAGCGTTCGGCGGTCTTCCTGTTGCTCCTCGTTCGTTTCGTACGCGTGCGGTGACGCGCGAGGTCCTGGATCTGGTCGACGACGAAGTCCTTGAGCTTCGAGCGCGGAGTTCCGGATCGACCATCGGTCCGGCCCGCGTCATAGGATGCCGGCAGGGTTGCCTTCTTCACGAGCGGGATCGAGCCCACTTCCGTCGCGTCGCGAATCGCGACCAGACGGCCCGTCCGGATCAGCTCCTCGTCAAGGGCGCCCGCCGGTCCGGTGAAGATACTGTACGCGGGCGTCCCGAGGAGCGCGGCTTCACGGTTCATCGTGCCGCCACCCGAGATCGCGAGGTCCGCGGCCGCGAGAAGCGAGGGGCCGTCGAGCGGGTCCCGTGGAACCAGAAATCCGGGAGCATCGAGCGTGCGCGGAACGGGATCGCCCGGATTGCGCGCGAGCCATACGGTCCGCACTCCTCGTGAGGCGGCCTCCGCGAGGCGCGCGGTGAGCGCCTCGAGGATCCCCTCGCTCGTGGCGTCGTGATAGTGCGCCGTACGGCTCGGCGGCCGCACCACGGCGAGCACCTCGTGGTCGCCCACGCCGAGACGGGCGCGAATGCCGGGATCACGGGGCGAGTCCGAGAGGTAGATCTCCTCTTTGAACCCGTCGAACGGCACCCAGGGACCTTGGGGCTGGCGGGTGCTCTTCCCGGAGGCGCGCTCCAGCACGGACCGGGGGACGAGGATGCGGTCGCAGAAGTGACGGAACATCCAGGTCGAGACGTGCTCGTAGTCGAACATCGTGAGATTCGGGACTCCGGCCATGCGGGCCGCGGGGGGAAGCGAGCGCGACCCATGACCCATCGCCACGTCGAACTCGCGCTTCGAGGCAAAGCGCGTGAGATCCGCCGTGCGTGATGCGATCGCGGCCACCTTGGAGAGCGCGGTTCTGGCCTGGCCGCGGCCGATCACGGTGTGCGGGAGTCCGGCGGCCTCGAGGAGCTGAGGCACGAAGGTCCGGTCGCGGGCCGTGACCTCGACCTCGGCACCGGACGAACGCAAGGAGATGACGATGGGACGGAAGAGCTGGACGTGCGGCGCGTTGTCGATGTCGATCCAGACTCTCAGGATGCCCCCGCGGTGGCCAGGGTCCTGTCGGTCTCGTTGGCGGCGGTGAGTCTCGCCACGGTGGCCATGGCCAGCGCCATCCACGCCGATACCCAGCGCGTGAACTCTCGCTCGTCACGGCGGTTTCCCTTGATGCGGTAAGCGAAGTGTCCGCGCTTCTCGATCCAGAGCTTCTGCATCGCCCAGTCCGCGATCCCCATGGCGGCCGAGTGAGCCCCGGAGCGAAGCTCCGCCGAAGCTCGAGAGGAGCCGGCCAGCGCCGCGTAGGTGAGGATCCCTTGGGCTGCCGAGTGCGCGTCCAGTACCGACTTGGGCTTCGGGTGAAGCCTGGGTTCGCCTCCGGCCCCGAAGAATCGCCGGTATGCCTCGAGTCCCGAGGCCAGGGCGCTCGCCGGAACGTCCAGTCCCATGTCCTGGAGGA
>DASTBC010000292.1 GCA_035712245.1 Candidatus Eisenbacteria bacterium | reverse complement strand
GAACGTGCGCGAGCTCCGGAACGTGATCGAGCGCGCGATGATCGTCACCCAGGGTCCCACCCTCGCCCTCGTGCCGCCGGAGCCCGTGAGGGCGTCGCGTCCCGACGCCACCAGGCTCGCCGAGATCGAAACCGAACACATCCGGAGCATCCTGACGAGCGTGGGCTGGCGAATCCGTGGTCGGGGTGGGGCCGCGGAGCTGCTAGGGATGAAGCCCACGACCCTCGAAAGCCGCATGACGAAACGGGGTATCCGGCGACCCATGCCCTGACGGTGTCCGCGTGAACCGCGTTCGCGCGCTCGCCGTCACCTTCTGCGGGGTCGTGTTCGTCGCGGGGATCACGATCAGCGTGATCACGCGGTACGCGACCCGGGTCCTGTTCGACACCACCACGTTCTCGAATCGCGTCGCCGAGAGCCTGGAAGATCCCCGCGTGGCGCGAGTGGCCGCCGGGCAGATCACGGATCAGCTCGTGAACCTCCGTCGCGACCTCACTCCGTATCGCCCCCTCATCCTCGGGACCATGCAGCAGATCGTTTCCACGGCACCCTTCCGAGCGGTCGTCCGTCAGGCCGCGCGAAAGATCCATCCCGTCCTCATCACGCGAGGCGAGGACCTCTCCCTCACCGTGAACGACCTCGGGCTCATCGTCCGGGAGGCGCTCGAGTCCAATCCCGCGATCGCCCAGAAGCTCCCCGAGAGCGCGCGTCTCTTCCTCGGCTCGTCCGAGAAGTGGCCGACCGGGAAGATCCTGCTTCGCGTGCTCCACCTGGGACACCGAATGCAGCGGCGGGTCCTGATCTGGCTCGGACTCGGACTGGTCGCAGGCGTCGCCGGCGTCCTTCTCGCCCGGCGAAAGGACCGTTACCTGTTCCGGATCGGCGTTGGCCTCACCGTGACCGCGCTCGTCGTGGCCGGGATCGCTCGCTTCGGAGGTTCCATCCTCTCCGGTCTCGTCCGCTCGCCGATGATGTCGGATCTCACGGGCGGTCTCTGGACCGTCTTCCTCACCCCCCTGGCGGCACGCATGATCGTGCTCGCGGGCCTAGGAATCGTCCTCACCGCGTCCGCCACCGCCGTCCTGGAGCGCATCGATTCGGCGGCGATCCTGCGCTCACTCTGGGATCGGGTCGCCCAGCGTCCCACGCATCCGGCTCGCCTGATCACGCGCGGACTCGTGCTCGTTCTGTTCGGGATCGTCGTGGCCTTCCGTCCGAGCGAGACGCTCGAGATCCTGGCGGTCCTCGCCGGCGCCCTGATCTTCTTCGTGGGCATCCAGGACGTGTTCGTCACCGCGACCCGGTTCGCTCGCAAGGCGGTCCCCGAGGCCGCCTCGGCGCGAGCGAGGGGAGGACGCTCCTGGGTTCCCGCGGCCGTGAGCGTAACGCTGCTCGCCGCGGTCCTGATCGGAGCGGGCATCTTCTGGTTCGCTCGCGACACCGGCGAGCCGGCGCTCGGTCCGCAGGCCATCGTCGCGGTCAACGGCTCTCCCGAGCTGCGCGACCGGAGGCTGAACGAGGTCGTCTTCCCGACCACGCACAATTCGATGTCCGCCGCGAGCATTGCGGACTGGATGTTCGCGAACCAGGAACGCGGCATCCGCGAGCAGCTCGAAGACGGGATCCGGGGATTCCTGATCGACATCCACTACGGCGAGCCGGTGAAGGGGCGGATCAAGACCCTGCTCGAGGACGAGGGGAACGCGCGGAAGAAGTACGAGGCCGTCCTCGGCGCCGAAGCAGTCGACGCCGCGATGCGGATTCGCGACCGCCTCGTGGGAGAGCCGGAAGGCGAACGGCAGATCTTCCTGGCCCATGGCTTCTGCGAGCTGGGGTCCACTCCGTTCGTGGAGGCGCTACGGGAGATGAAGGAGTTCCTGGTCACGAACCCGAACGAGGTGCTCATCGTCATCATCCAGGACGAAGGGGTCTCTCCCCCGGACGTGGCCGCCGCGTTCCAGGAGAGCGGCCTGGACGAGTTCGTCTATCTCGGTCCGGTCACGCCGCCGTGGCCCACCCTCGGCGAGATGGTCGCGGACGGCGGGCGTGTGGTGGTCTTCGCCGAGAACAACGTGGGAGAGATCCCGTGGTACCACCGCACCGAGGGGGTCCTTCAGGAGACGCCCTACGGATTCAAGACGCCGGAGGCATTCTCCAACCGGCCGAACCGTGGCGGGCGGAACGGATCGCTCCTCCTCATGAACCACTGGATCGAGACGGCGCCGGCGTCGCTGCCGAGCAACGCGGCGATCGTGAACGCCTACGACTTCCTTCTCCGACGCGCCAAGGACTGCCGGAGGGAGCGGAGGATGGTCCCGAATCTGGTGGCCGTCGACTTCTACCGCACGGGAGATCTCTTCAAGGTGTGCCGAGCGCTGAACGGCGTTCCGGAACCGGGCACGGAACCGATCGCGTCGCGGTAGACCGCCTCCCGGCGAGCCGGCAGGTTCAGGCTCCGCGCTCGACCGGCAATTTCCCCGCGCGCACCGCCTTCGTCAGCACCTGGTAGTCGCGCTCGACCTGGTCGGCATACGTCATGGAGAAGTCCGCGACGGCCTGGTCGAAGACGTCCCCCTTTCCGAGGTACCCCGCGATCCCGCACGGGTCGCCGGAGCGCGCGTGCGCCCGCGCCAGAGCCCAGCCGCACACATCCGCGTATTCACGCAGGGTCTGAGGGCCGAACGTCTCCACCATGGCGCCGATCTTCACGTCGCGCAGCTGGCGGATGTAGAAGTGGCGGCCCCTCTGACCCTCCGTCCACCCCAGGAACAGATCGCTCGCGGACTGCATCAGGTGACATCCGTACACGACGCGCTGGCCGTGATTCTGATGGCGGCTCGCCCCCGCGTACGGCTCCAGGACGGAAGCCGCGGCCTCCTTGACCTGAAGGAAGAGGGGATCCGATTCGTCGGCCATGAGGAGCAGGATCCCGCAGGCCCTGCCCACGCTCCCGACGCCCACGACCTTGAGCGCGATGTCCTGGATGCGGTATCGGTCCAGGAGGACGCGCCGGTGCTCCGGCAAGGACTCCCGGTACGAGGTGAATGCCTGCCGCAACGTCTCGGCATAGCCTTCCCGCATGTGCTCGCGCATGTGATAGATGAGCGGCGGATTGTCCCGGATGACCGGGGTCCCGCCTTCGGTGGAGACGAGCTTCGGGAAGTCGTGCTCGGCCACGCGCCGGGCGAGCCCCTCCTTCATTCGGTCCTGCAGCCTCTTCTGCGTCTTCCTGTCCGACACCTTCGTGGCCAGCGTGTCGATGTCGATGCTCGCGTACCAGACCTCGAGCGCGCGCAAGTCCGCGAACTCCGCCATCTTCTCGCGATAGGACTGGGCGCACTCCACCGCCATGTCCCTCGCCTGACCCGTCGAGAGTCCGTTGTCGCGCGCCGCGAGCACGAAGCTGACCGTCAGCCGCTTGAGGTCCCATTCCCAGGGGGCCGGGAGCGTCTCGTCGAGATCGTTGATGTCGAAGATGACCCGGCGCTCGGGGGTGGCGAACGCACCGAAGTTCATGAGATGGCAATCCCCGCACGCCTGCACGCGAAGCCCGGTGGCGGGCATCGAGGCCAGGTCGGCCGCCATGTGCAGCGCCGCGCCGCGGTAGAACGTGAACGGAGAGACCAGCATGCGACCGTAGCGGATCGGGATCAGCTCGGGCACGCGCCCCTCGCTCGACTGCTTCAAGAGCCGAACGGGGTCGGGACGCTTCGCACCGGGCTTCCAGGCCGCATGATCCGCGCGGGGGATCTTCGTTCGAAGGGTTTTCCCCCGCTCGATGCGGCTCTCCCTGGAGGGAAGTGGCGATCCAAGCCGCACCGCCCGGAGGCTCGGCGCCTTGGTCCCGGTGCCCTTCCCCGAGGTCCCCGTGCCTCGTCGCGGTCGTGAGGAACTCGATGTCCGTCTCATGGTGTGGTTCCTCCTAGCGGCGGCGCCCGCCGCCTCGCGTGCCACCGCTTCGCCCACCCGAGTAGCCGCGCGACCCGCCGGACGAGCCATACGCGCCTCGCTGACGCGCGGAAGCGTCACGGCTCAGGTCCTGAGTGGAAGGACTGTTCCCTGAAGACTTCCACGACCCCTGATCTCGGGATTGCCACCCCGACGGGGTCTGGCGATGCACGTTTCCGTTCCTGTCGCCGTAGACGTTGTTCGGACCCTTCGCCACGCGGTCCGCCTTCTGACGTCCCGCGTCCCGCTTCATGTCGGACGAGGCGACTCGGTTCCGATTGCCCGCGCCCTGATAGAGGTTGTTCCCCGCCGGCAAGGTCGAGGCCTGTCCGCGGCCCCCGTGCGGGGTGGGACGTGGGCGGTTCCCCGGATAACCGGGGCGGTTCGGAGGCCGGTACGCCGGCGGCCGGTAGCCCCCGGGCGGATAGTACCCCGGCGGCCGATGGTATCCGCCCCAGTAGCCCGGCCGGTAGTACCCGCCATATCCGCCGCCGAACGTCATGCCGATGGTCATGAAGCCGGTGCTGTAGCTGAAGCCGAAGCCCCACCCGGTCCACGGATTGTAGGAGACGTGGAACCCCCACGCGCACGGCCTGGGATAGTAGACACCGGGTCCCCAGTACGGAGGGTAGTACCAGCCGGTGCCGTAGATCGGGACGCCGTAGTAGGGATAGGACCAGAGGTAGCCAGGCGTGTAGCCCACGTACACCACCTGCGGCGTCGATTCGTACACGGTGACGTGGGTCACGTTGTAGACGGGCGATGACGGGGGGATCCTGTCGATCTCCTCCTCGGGGATGTCGTCGGCGACCTTCCACGGGCCTGTCGCCTTCGAGGAGGTGAACCAGACCCCGTTGTCGCACGCGTAGTACTTCCCCTTGATCCGGAGCACCTGAGCCGAAGTGTTCACCGCGTACTCGACGGACGTGCCGTCGATCTTCTTGAACTTGGGGTCGCCGTCGTACCTCACCTCGAGCTTGGCCGTGCTCCGGTTGATGGCGGCGGTCTGAGGCACCTGGGCGTCGAGAACGGCCTCCTCCGCCTCCTCGGTGCCGGCGACGGATACTCTCGCGCTCCCCAGCTCCGACTCCGGAGGGATCCCCTGAAAGGAAGAGGGCAGCTTGTCTCCGCGCACGAACGTCCACGGGCCGTCCAGCGACTTCGCACGGTACCAGCGGCCCGACGCGAGGAGGTACAGCTGACCCGACGCCACCTCGCGCAGGACGGGGGTCTCCGAGTTCTGGATGTAGAGGAGCTCCCCCTTTCCGATCGGCTTCCACTTCGGCGGGCCGTCGGTCGAGATCAGCTCACTCGGCTCGGTTGCGACGACGATCCGCGGAGGCTTCGTGCTCGAGGACACGGACGCGGAGCCCTTCTCGGACTTGGGCATCAGCTTGGCCACGTCCGCGGGCGGCGACGAGATCGGCGTCCAGGGTCCTTCCGGCCCGGTCGCTCGATACCAGAACGCGCCGCCGTTCAGGTAGCACGTGCCGGACTTCTTGTCCCGCACCACTGCGAACGCCGTGTTGGCGAAGTGCTCGAAATCCGTGTTCGGAATGTCGAACGCGCGCGGCTCGCCGTCGTACAGGAGGAGCTCGGCCTTCTCCTCGACGACCACGAACTTCGGCGGCTCGTTCTTGATCCCGTCGAGGCTCTTCTGCTCCTTCTCGGCGGACTCCAGGCTGGCCTTGAGCCGGTCGAGAGAGATCGGGATCACGGTCTTGCTCCAGAGCGACGTCAGGAACTCCGCGATCTCCCGCTCCTGCTCTTCCTTGCTCTCGGGCCATCGGACGTTCGTGACCGTGATGTCGCGGAGGGTCGCGGTTCCGGCGCCCCGGTCGGTGTCCACGCGGCAGCGAAACCACATGACGCCGAACACGGGCTCCGGGTCGGACTTCCGGGTCAGCGAAAGGGCCGCGCGCCCGGTGAGCGTGTTGCCGGAGAACGTCTCCGGTTGCGGCTGATAGACCGTGAACAACCCCCTTTGGGTGGTGATCTCGCGCGGCCAGGTCGGATCGGCCGCGTACGCGGGGATGGTTGGGGCGAGGGCGAGCAATGCGAACGAGATGACAGGAACCATGACGCGGGTCACGACAGCACCTCCGATTGAACCTGCTGCAAGCCACGTAAATCGAATGACTTGTGTCGTCCTGCCCGCGGCGTGCGTGCGGTGTTCGTCGGTACGATGATACTCCGTTCTCTGCACACGAGGACAGTCGGAGCCGAAACGCGCGCCATTCGTATGCAGGGGTTTCATGCACTTTTTTATCGCAACGATACATTTTTTGGGTGCACGCAATAATAATTTGACTATGCTGCGCTTTGTCCGGGGTGCGGCCCCACACCCCGATCTCGTCGCGTGTCCTAGGCACAACGCGCATGCGTGCGCGTCAGACGAGATCGGTGAATCTCACCGGTGCCCCGCGGGGCACAGCGAGAAAGGTGGTCAGACGGATGCCTGCTAGGAAGAGAGTGGCTCGCAAGGCTCGCCGGAAGGTTCGGCGCACGACGCGGAAGACGGTTCGCAAGGCTCGTCGCAAAGTCCGTCGTGCGGGACGCAAGGTTCGTCGCGCGGTACGGAAGGCCGGGCGCAAGGTCCGCCGGGCCCGTCGCAAGGTACGGCGCGCGGTACGCAAGGGTGTCCGCAAGGGCGCACGCAAGAGAGCCCGCAAGGCTGTCCGCAAGGCTGTCCGGAAGGTCCGTCGTCGTCGCCGCGCCGTTCGCAAGGCCGCCGCGATGATGGATGAAACCCCGATGATGTAGAGGGCCGCCAAGGCCCGCGCCGCCGCTCACGAAACGGCCTGTCCGCACTCCGGTCGGAGCGGCTGCCTGAAGCACGGCCCCGTGGCACGCCACGGGGCCTCTTCATTGGGTCGATAACGCGATGGCCCGCCTGTCGGCGGCTCAGATGTACCGGCGCAG
>DASTBC010000291.1 GCA_035712245.1 Candidatus Eisenbacteria bacterium | reverse complement strand
CTCCATCACATCGCGCCTCTCGATCGCGCGCTCGACCGCGCCCTCGAATCGCTCCGTCCCGGAGGCCTCCTCATCGCGGAGGAGTTCGGATACGACCGGGTGAACCTTCCGACCGCGCGCTGGCTCTACGACCTCGAGTCGATCCTGATCGCGGCGGGGATCCTGGCGCCCGCGGAGGAGTCGGACACGGATGGAAATCCGCTGGGAAGGTGGAGGCGCGAGCACGCGCACGATCCGCCGCTCGCGACGGGACACGCCATCCTGGCCTCCGCTCGCGAGCGGTTCGAGCTGTCACCTCTCGAAGAGGCGCCGTACCTCTACCGGTATTTCTGCGACCGCATCGAGGAGAGCGAGCGGGGGAGGCGGACCGCCGGGCGGATCCTCGCGCTCGAGACGCGCCTCATTCGGGAACGGGACATCGCGGCGGCGGGACTTCGGTTCACGGGCAAGGCGCCCGCCTAGTCTCACCGGGCGTTCTCTCAGACGCGCAGCGTTCCCTCGAGAACGGTGACGGCCGTGCCTCCGACGCGCACTCCGTCCACGTTCCCGCCTTTGCCTCGAACCTCGAGCTCCACGCGCCCGGGCTTTCCCATGGCGTCCCCCTGCTCGGCCCGCGCGCGCGCCGTGCCGCCGTCCGGAGGAAGCGGGATCACCCCGTGGCGCGCGAGGTACTCCGCCAGGGGACCGCTCGCGGAGCCGGTGACGGGATCCTCGCGCACGCCGAAGCTCGGAGCGAAGTAGCGGCCGTGGGAGACGCTTCCCGGCTCGGCGACGTCGCGCGTGAACGCGTAGAAGCCGCGCACGCCGTGGCGATCTCCCTCGGCGGTCAGCGCATCCCACCGCGGCATCAGGCTCCAGAGATCGGTGCGCTTCGAGATCGCGATGTAGAGGTGCCGTCCGGCGCGCTCCAGCGGGAGCGCCGAGTCGCGCATGGCCTGGCTGCCGCCGAGGAGTCCCATGAGCGACGCGCCCGCGATGGGGCTCGGCTCCCAGGGATGGCGCGGCGTGGCCATCCACACGCGGCACGCTCCTTCGTCGTCGGGCTCGAGTCCGATCTCGAGCAGGCCCGCAGGGCAGTCGAGCCGGTACGTGCCGGGGACCGCCAGCGCCCCGGTCTCCGCGAGCCAGTGGAAGGACGCGACAGTGGCGTGCCCGCAGAACGGGATCTCGTCGACCGGCGTGAAGTATCGAAGACCGACGTCGGCTCCGTCCGGAGGCGGGAGGAGGAACGCCGTCTCCGCCGCGGCGACGGCGGCCGCGGCGCGCTGCATGCGCTCCTCGTCCAGCGCGCTCGCGTCCGGGACGACGCCGGCGCGATTCCCGAGCCCCGGCACGCGTGTGAAGGCGTCGACCACCATGGTGCGGATGCCGCTCATGCCCGTTCCTCCTCGAAGACGATTCGTCCCTCGCGTCTCACGATCTCGACGAGCGCGTCGATGTCCTCCTCGTCCGTCTCGTCATGGAGCACGCAGGCGCGGAGCGCGAACCGTCCACCCATGGCGGTGCCGGAGACGAACGCCTCTCCGCCGGACTGGATGCGCTCCATCAAGGTCTTGTTTCGCAGGTCCATCGCGTCCGCGTCCTCGTCTCGGAACGCCGGAGGCGCGTATCGGAAGCACACGGTCGAGAGCGGCCCCGCCGCGACGAGCTCCAGGTCCTCCGACTCGGTGACGAGGCGCCGGAGCCGCTTCGCGAGCGCAACGTGCCGCTCGACCCGGTCGGCCACTCCGTCCCGGCCGAGCGTCCAGAGCGTCATCCAGAGCTTCATCGCGCGAAACCCGCGCGTCTGCTGGGGACCGTACTCCGAGAACCAGGGGAGCCCGCCGAATCCCTTCCCCTCCTCGGTGCGCAGGTACGGCGGCACCAGGCTGAACGTCTCTCGCAGCTGGGCCCCGTCGCGGACGAGGACACAGCCGCATTCCGCCGGCACCGAGAGCCACTTGTGCGGATCCATCGCGAGGGAGTCGGCCCGTTCCATCCCCGCGAAGAGCGGCGCCAGGGACGGTGCCGCCGCCGCGACGCCGCCGTACGCGCCGTCCACGTGGAGCCAGAGCCGCTCGTCCTTGCAGACGTCCGCGATCACGACGAGCGGATCGATCGCGCCCGAGTTCACCGTGCCGGCGCTCGCCGCCACGCAGAAGGGACGGAGGCCGCGCGCCCGGTCGGCCGCCACCGCGCGGCGGAGGTCGTCCGGGTCGAGCCGGCTCTTCCGGTCCATGGCCACGGTCCGGATCGAGGCGGAGCCGAGCCCCAGGAGCTCCACCGCTTTCCGGATGCAGGAGTGGCCCTCCTCGGTCATGTAGAGCATGAGGCGCGGGCGGCTTCCGGAGAGGCCCTCCTCCCGCACGTTCCATCCGTCCCGTGCGGCCGCGCGCTGCCGCGCCGCGGCGAGAGCGATGATCGTCGCCACCGATCCGCCGCTCGTGAGGAGGCCCATGCTTCCCGGGACCGGGAACCCGACCAGCTCCATCATCCACCGCACGACGGCGCGCTCGAGGTACGTCGCCGCGTGATCTCCGCCCGCCACGCTCGGATTCGACGCCGACGCGAGAATCTCCGCCAGGATGCCCGCCGGCGAGGGAGGGGAGTTGACCCACCCGAAGAAGCGCGGATGACCGTTCCCCATCGGGTGGCTCAGGATCCGTTCCCCCGCGAGGTCGAGAGCCCGCGCGGCCGGCTGTCCCTCGCGCGGGAGCGGCATGTCGAGGAGGGCGCGGCGCTCCTCGGGGGTCATGGGGCGGAACACGGGGCGCTCTTCGATGCGAGCCAGGTGCTCGGCGGCGAGGTCGATGGCGTGCTCGGCCAGCGCGCGAAACTTCTGCACGTCCATCGCGAGAAGATACCATCTTCCCGCGGTATCGGCTTGCCCGCGCCACCCGGGGGCCGCATCATGCGCGGGCATGCGCGCGCGCCGGACCGGGACCCCGCGGTAGCCGATGGATCTCACGGCCGCCCAGGTGGTCCTGCTGTGCGGAGCGGCGTTCTGCGCGGGAACGATCGACGCGATCGCGGGCGGGGGCGGGCTCATCTCGCTCCCGGCGCTCCTCGCGGTGGGCCTGCCGCCGCACGAGGCGCTCGGGACGAACAAGGGCCAGTCCGTCTTCGGCTCCTTCGCCGCGACGCTCCGCTACCGGCACGCCGGTCTCCTGGACGGCGCGACCACGCGTGTCGCGTTCCCGCTCGGGTTCCTCGGATCCGTCGCGGGCGCCGTGCTGGCGCTCTGGATCCGTCCGGACGTGCTGCGACCGATCGTGCTCGCGCTCCTGATCGTGGTCGCGGGGGTCATCGCTTCGGGGCGGCTCCGGCCGCGCGAAGGAATGGCCACCACCGTGGGGCACGCGGGAGCGATCGCCGTGATCGCGCTCGTGCTGGGAGCCTACGACGGCTTCTTCGGACCGGGCGCGGGGACGTTCATGCTCGCGGCGTACGTCGCGTTCGCGCACCGGCCCGTGCGCTACGCGGCCGCGAACGGAAGGGTCCTGAACTTCGCCACGAATCTCGCGGCGATGCTGATGTTCGCACGGGAAGGGATGGTGCTCTGGTCGGTATCGCTTCCCATGGCGGCGTGCCAGCTCCTCGGCGGGTTCCTCGGCGCGCACCTCGCGGTGCGTCGCGGCGAGGGCCTCATCCGGGGCGTCGTGCTCGTGGTGGTGATCGCGGTCGTGGTCTGGCTCGTGAACGATATCCAGTCGCACCCCGTGGCTCGCTAGGTTCCCTCACCCTCGCTTGGAGGTATGGATGACATCGGTACGCCGTCGTACGCTCGCCCTCGCGGCCGTCCTGACGCTCGCCGCCGCGGCGAGCTCGTGCACGTCCCAGAAGACCGAGACTCCCTCGAACACGGCGCAAACGGCGATGACGCCGCTCCAGCGCGGGGAGTACCTGTCGAACATCATGGCGTGCAACGACTGCCACACGCCGGGCGGCATCTACGGCGGCCCCGACTTCGAGCGCCGGTTCGCCGGAAGCGAGCTGGGATGGCAGGGCCCGTGGGGCGTCTCGTACGCGAGCAACCTGACTCCGGACCCGGAAACGGGCCTCGGGAACTGGACCAACGTGGAAATCGAGCGGGCGCTCCGGTCCGGCGTGCGGAAGGACGGGAGCCCGATCCTTCCGCCGATGCCCTGGCCGAACTTCGCGAACCTGACCCCGGACGACATGGCCTCGCTCATCGCGTATCTCAAGAGCGTCCCCCCGGTGAAGCACAAGGTGCCGGACCGCGTGCCGCCGAACGGCGTCGCCACGACCCCGGTGATCCCGATTCCCGCGCCGGGCGCGTGGGACGCGCCTCGAACGGCGCCCGCGCCCTGAGCGGAGCCGCCGCCATGGCCGCGCGTCCGTTCCACTTCGCGTTCCACGTGACCGATCTCGCGTCCACGCGCCGCTTCTACGGCGACGCGCTCGGGTGCCGGGAGGGACGCAGCACCGAGACCTGGGTCGACTTCGACTTCTTCGGAAACCAGATCTCCGCGCACGCGACGGGCCCCGTGACGCCCACGCACCCGACGGGAAAGGTCGAGAACATCTCCGTGCCGATGCCGCACTTCGGCGCGATCCTCGAGTGGTCCGAGTTCGAGCGCGTGGCGGAACGGCTCCGCCGCTCCGGCGCGAGCTTCGTCGTCGAGCCGCGGATCCGCTACGAGGGTCAGCCCGGGGAGCAGGCCACGATGTTCGTCCTCGATCCGAGCGGGAACGCGCTCGAGTTCAAGAGCTTCCGGCACCCGGAGCACGTCTTCACGGCGTGAGCGCGCCGTCGCTCTGCGTCATCGGCGCCGGAGCGATCGGGGCGAGCGTGGCGTATCACCTCGCCGCGTCGGGCCGGAGGAACGTCGTGCTGCTGGACCGCTCGGACGCTCCGGGAACGGGGAGCACCGGCGCCGCGACCGGCGGATTTCGCGCGCAGTTCGCCACGCCGGTCAATGTCCGGCTCTCCCTCCTCTCGCGGTCGAAGCTCCTCCGATTTCACGAGGAGACCGGCGTGGATCCGGGATACCTCCCCGCGGGGTACCTGTGGATCGCGCGCGCGAGGGCCGAGCTCGAGGCGCTTCGCGGCGCGCTCGAGGTGCAGCGCGGGGGAGGGCTCTCGGAAGCCCGCGAGGTCTCCACGGAGGAGATCGCGAAGCTGAATCCGTGGCTGCGGCCCGACGGCATCCTCGGCGGCACGTTCTCTCCCACGGACGGATTCATCCGCCCCCGCGACATCCTCGAGGGATATCTCCGCGGCGCGGCGCGCCTCGGCGCGCGGATCGGCTGGAGCACCGAGGTGAGCGCGATGACTCGCCGCCCGGACGGGGGGATCCTCGCGGTCACCACCTCGCGCGGTGAGATCCAGGTGGAGGCGGTGGTGAATGCCGCGGGCGCGTGGGCGGCGTCCGTGGCCGCCATGGCCGGAGTGGATCTCCCCGTCGCGCCGCTCCGCCGCCAGGTCGCGGCCACGGTTCCGACGGACGTCCTCCCCCCCTCGACGCCGATGACCATCGACGTGGGCGACGGATTCCACTTTCGCGCGCGCGACGGGAGAGTCCTCTTCCTCCTCCCGACGCCGGGCGTGCCGGGAAGGCCCTACGACGTCACGGTCGATCCCTCGTGGATCGACCGCGTGACCGAGATCGCGCGCGAGCGCGTCCCCGCGCTCGGCGGCATCGCGGTCGATCGCGCGGCGTCCTGGGCGGGCCTCTACGAGATGACGCCCGACAAGCACGCGATCGTGGGCGCGGCGGAGAAGTGTCCCAATCTCTATCTCGTGAACGGATCCTCGGGCCATGGCGTCATGCACGCGCCCGCGCTGGGGCAGATCCTGGCGGAGATGATCGCGGGCGAGCGCACCGCGATCGACGTGTCGGCGCTCCGGCCTTCGCGGTTCCGCGAGGGCGCGGCGGTCGAGGCGCCGGAGCTCCTCTAGCGCCTCAGCGCTGCAGCGCGAGGACGTGCTTCTCGAGGAAGCGCTCCATGCGCTCGATCACGTCCCGGCGCGTCGCCTCCTTGGCGAACACGTGCCCCTCTCCCTCGTACGACACGAGCTCGACCGTTCCGCCGTGCCGCTTCACCGCGTCCCGGAAGTCCACGGACTGCTGGTAGGGCACGGCGCGGTCGTCCATCCCGTGGAAGAGGAGGAGCGGCGCCTTCACGCGGTGGGCGTGCGTGATCGGGGAGCGCTCTTCCCAGACGGGTCCCGCCTCGGGAAGGCGGCCCAGGAGCGACTCCTCGTAGTGCCGCTCGAACCGGTGCGCTCCGACGACGGCGTCGTAGATGTGCGCGAGCGGACAGAGCGCCACGCCGGCGGTCCAGAAGTCGGGCTGCTGCGTGAGCGCCCAGAGCGTGGCGTATCCGCCGGCGCTCCCGCCGGTGATGACGACGCGCTTCGGATCGGCGCCGAGCGTCCGGATCGCGTGCTCCGCTCCGGACCGCGCGTCCTCGAGGTCCACGACGCCCCACGCGTTCCGGAGGAGATCCTGATAGGCGCGACCGTACCCGGTGCCCCCGCGGTGATTCACGATCAGGTAGTGCCAGCCGCGCGTCGCGAAGTACTGGGCCTGTCCCACCCACGTGAAGGGGACCTGGGACGTGGGGCCCCCGTGCATGTGGACGAGGAGCGGGCGGGGCGTGCGTTCCGCGTCGGGACCCGCGGCGCGATAGAAGATTCCCCAGCAGGCGGCCCCGCCCTTCGTCTCCCACGAGACGAGATCCGGATTCGAGAGAGACTCGCGGTCGACGAGTCCCACCATCGTGGGGACGCGCGGCGCCTCGGGTCCGGGACGCTCCCCCTTCCCCTCGGCGATTCGCGTCACGAGACGCGCCGGCTGGAGCGGGGACGCCGCGGTGTACGCGAGGGAATGCCCGCGCGCCGCGAGACCCTGGATGTCCCCGGCCTCGGACGCGATCTCCTCGACCGTGCCCGCGGGCCACGCGACGCGGAGGAGCGTGTCGCGGCTCTTCCGGCTTCGCACCGCGTAGATCGCGCTGCCGTCGTCGCTCCACCGGTAGGAATACCGGCCCGGGAGCCAGTCCGGAAGCCCGATCTCTCCTTCGCCGGTCTCGACGCGCGACGCGCGCTCGCCCCGAGGGCCGCCCACCCACACCGAGCGCCAGCCCGACTCGTCCGTCACGTAGGCGAGGTGCTTGCCGTCGGGGCTCCACTGCGGCGTGGAGTAGCTCGTGTCCGGACGCGCGATCGTGTTCACGACCGTGACGGGGAGGAGCTCGCGGCAGCTCGACGCGGCGTCCGTGGGACGCGCGAGACGCGCCACCAGGAGCCGCGACCGGTCCCACGGCATGTCGAGCTGGTCCCACTCCTGCCACGCGAGATGCGCTCCGTCCGGGGAGAAGACCGGGTTGAACGAGTACCACGGGTCGTCGGTCACCTTGATCGGGAGCGAGCGTCCGTCCACGTCCGCGACGAGAACGTTGCACCGCGAGCCGTGCTCGCAGAGGAACGCGATCATCGTTCCGCACGGGGAGAAGGACGGCGCCGCGACGCCCTCGTACGCGGGCGTGACGGCGTGCTGCGCGCCGGTCTCGAGATCGAGGGCGTGGATCCGTCCGTCGGAAGCCGCGTAGACGAGCGTCGCGCCTCGAACCGCGAACACGCCGCCTCCGTATCCGATCCCGCCCGCGGGACGCGGCTCCGTGGTCAGGCTCTCGGCGAAGCCGGTGTCGATGCGGAGGCGCGCGATGCTCCGCCTCGCGTCCGCGCGGCGGACGAAGAAGATCTCCGCCGAGGTGTCCCCGAAGGAAGGCTCGGTGACCTCGTGCGCGAGATAGAGGCGCTCGATGGGAAGCGGTCGGTGCGGCATCGCGGGCATGATACCGCCTCGATGTAAGACCGCGCATCAATTTGTAAGCGGTTCTCTCACATCGTCCTGAGGGTGGGACACGCGGTCGCGGGGCGCACGGGAACCTCGCGTGTTGATGCGCCTCGAGTCCCGGTTCGGCCGTGGCATGGAAGCTGCAAAATCCGACGCGATTCGAATCGTCTCACACTCGCTCCAGGCAACGATCGCGCACCACGCGCCGGGAGGCTCACGGATGAACCGCGCCCCACTTCTCGCGTTTTCCCACCTGCGCTGGAACTCGGTGTTCCAGCGGCCCCATCACGTCATGACGCGCCTCGCGCGGCGAAGGTCCATCCTGTTCGTGGAGGAGCCCGTGGTAGGCGAGGGCCCTGCGGAGCTCGACATTCGTGAGGTCGCTCCCAACCTGCGCGTTTGCACGCCGCGTCTTCGCGCGGACGGTCCCGGCTTCGGCTCGGACCAGCACGCGGAGCTCCTGCCGGCGCTCCGGTCCCTTCTCGAGGAAGTTGGATGGACGCGATTCGCCGCGTGGCTGTACACCCCGATGGCGGTGCGCGTGGCACGCGCGCTCCAGCCGAGCGCGATCGTCTACGATTGCATGGACGAGCTCTCGGCGTTCCGCTCGGCCCCTCCGGAGCTCCCGGAGCGCGAGCGGGAGCTCCTCGCCCACGCCGATACGGTGTTCACGGGCGGGCCGAGCCTGTACCGGGCCAAGCGCGACCGCCATCCCTTCGTACACTGCCTCCCGAGCAGCGTGGACGCGAGGCACTTCGCGAAGGCGAAGCGTGCCGCGGACGCTCCCGACCAGGCGGATCTGCCGCGGCCGAGGCTCGGCTTCTTCGGCGTGATCGACGAGCGGATGGATCTGGGGGTTCTCGACGCGCTCGCCTCCCACCGGCCGCGCTGGCAGATCGTGATGGTGGGCCCCGTGGTGAAGATCGACCCGGCGTCCCTCCCGAAGCGGCCGAACCTGCACTACCTGGGCCAGCGCTCCTACGCGGAGCTGCCGCACTATCTCGCGGGATGGGACGTCTGCCTCATGCCGTTCGCGCGAAACGATTCGACGAAGTTCATCAGCCCGACCAAGGTGCTCGAGTACATGGCGGCGGATCGTCCCATCGTCAGCACGCCGATCACGGACGTCGTCGAGCCCTACGGCGACATCGTCTACACGGGCGCCGACGCGGCTTCCTTCGTGGGCGCGTGTGATCGCGCGCTCACCTCCTCCGGGGCGGAGCGGCGCGAGCGTCAGGCGCTGGCGCGGGAAGTTCTCTCGCGCACGTCGTGGGACCGCACGGTGCGCGCCATGGCGTCCATCCTGGACACGCTCCTCCAGCGCGAGGCCGCTCCCGCCGGGGCGCGCGTGGCGGTCCGCGGAGCGGTGGCGTGAGCGCCCCGGTCGTCGTCCTGGGCGCGGGTCCGACCGGACTCAGCGCGGCCTACCATCTCGGCGCGGACGCGCTGCTTCTCGAGCGCGAGGACCGGGTGGGCGGATGCTGCCGGTCGATGGTCTCGGGCGGGTTCACGTTCGATCTCGCGGGACACATCATGTTCTCGAACGACCCCTACGTGCACGACCTCTACCTGCTTCTCCTCCGGGACAACGTCCACTGGCAGGAGCGCGAGGCGTGGATCTACAGCAAGGGCGTTCACACGCGCTATCCGTTCCAGGGAGCGCTGTACGGCCTTCCGCCGCAGGTGATCCAGGAGTGCATCCTCGGCGCGGTCGAGGCGCGATATGGCTCGCTGCGGCACGAAGCGGCCGAGGGCGCGCACGGCGCTCCGAAGAAGAACGGAAACGGCGCCGGTCCCGCGCCCGGCCGGACCAACGGCGCGAGCCATGCCTCGAACGGCTCCGGCGGGAACGGCCACTGTGATCGCGGCGTGAAGGACTGCTGCGCCGATGGAATCCTCGAGGCGGAGGTGCCTCTCGGCCAGCCCGCGACGCGTGGTCCCTCGGGGCCGGAGCCCCGTGACTTCGAGGAGTTCATCTACAAGGTGTGGGGCTCCGGCATCGCGAAGCACTTCGCGATCCCGTACAACCGGAAGCTCTGGGCGGTGCCGCTCACCGAGATGGAGACGTCGTGGCTCGGAGGCCGTGTGCCGCTCCCCAATCTCGAGGAGATGATCGAAGGGGCGCTCTCGCCGGTGCCGAAGCCGATGGGTCCGAACGCGCGCTTCGGCTACCCGCTCCGCGGCGGTTTCCAGGCGCTCATGGACGGGTTCCTGCCGCACCTCCGGGGGAGACTCGAGCGCCGCGCCGACGTGGTGCGGGTGTCGCCGCTTCGGCGCCTGGTCGAGCTGCGCGACGGCACCGTCCGTCCGTACGGGGCCCTCGTGAGCACGATGCCGCTCCCGGCGCTGGTGCGGCAGATGGGCGAGGAGGCGCCACCCGAGATCCGCGCCGCCGCGGAGGGCCTCCGCCATGTCTCCGTGCGCTGCGTGAATCTCGGCGTGGGCCGGCCGGGCCTGACGGAGAAGCACTGGATCTACTATCCCGAGGACACGGTGTTCCACCGCATCTTCGTGCAGGGGAACGCGAGCCCGCACTGCAATCCTCCGGGAGGATTCGGGCTCACCTGCGAGATCACCTACTCCGAATACAAGCCGCTTCCCTGCGACGGGGACGAGCTCGTGGCGCGCTGCGTGGAGGACTGCCGCAAGGTCGGCATCATCGGAGCGGACGACCCGATCTGGACCTCGTGCCAGGCCGATCTCCCGTACGCGTACGTCGTGTACGACCACGGACGCGCCGCGCGCGTCGCGCGGATCCGCTCGTGGCTCCTCGAGCACGGCATCGTGCTCGCGGGGCGGTTCAGCGAGTGGGAGTACTACAACTCGGACCACGCATTCATCGCCGGGCGAAACGCCGCCCAGACCGCCCGGGAGATCCTCCTGGCGCGCCGCGCGGCGGAGCCCGTCCGCGCATCGATCGAGCGCCGCCGGGCTCGACGGGAACCGATGACCGCCTGATCCCGGTGGACGATCGCGACCAGGCCGCCCTGCATCCCCGGCCGATCCGGCGCCGCCCGGGCTGGATCTCGCTGGACGGCCCCTGGGACTTCTGCATCGAGCCCCATGCCACGATCACGCGCCTGAGCCAGGTTCCGTGGACCCGGGTCATCGAGGTTCCGTTCGCGCCCGAGACGAGGATGAGCGGCATCCACGACACCGGCTTCCACGAGGTGTGCTGGTACCGCCGGACCATTCAGCCGCCGCCGATCCGTCCGGGCGAGCGCCTCCTCCTCCACTTCAACGCCGTCGACTACGACACGTGGGTGTGGGTGAACGGGTCGGACGTCGTCCACCACGAAGGCGGTTACACGCCGTTCACGGCGGACCTCACGCCCCACCTGGACGGGGACCGGCCGCTCACGATCATCGTCCGCGCCGAGGACGACCCCCAGGATCTCTCGAAGCCGCGGGGAAAGCAGGACTGGGAGCTCGATCCCCATTCCATCTGGTTTCCGCGCACGTCGGGAATCTGGCAGACGGTGTGGCTCGAGATCGTCCCGCAGACCCGCATCGACGAGGTGCGCTGGTGCCCCAACCTCGAGCGCTGGGAGATCGGGCTCGAGGCGCGGCTCGGCGGGCGGTCGAGGCCGGATCTCAAGCTGAGAGTCGATCTCCGGGTCCGCGGCGTCCCCCTGGCGGAGGACGTGTACCGGGTGATCTCCGGAGAGGTGAACCGGCGCATCGCGTTCTCCGATCCCGGCGTGGACGACCACCGGAACTCGCTCCTCTGGAGCCCGCAGTCGCCCTCGCTCATCGACGCGACGCTCGAGCTGCTCGATCCGGACGGGCAGGTGCTCGACCGGGTGGAGAGCTACACCGCGCTCCGCTCCATCGGCATCCAGGGCCACACGGTCCTCCTGAACGGGCGACCGTACCCGCTGCGCCTGGTGCTGGACCAGGGATACTGGCCGGAGTCGGGGCTCACCGCCCCGAGCAACGAGGCGCTCCGACGCGACGTGCTCCTCGCGAAGGAGATGGGATTCAACGGCGTGCGCAAGCACCAGAAGATCGAGGATCCGCGCTACTACTACTGGGCGGACCGCGAGGGGCTCCTCGTCTGGGTGGAGATGCCGAGCGCCTATCGCTTCACGACCCGGACCGTCGAGCGCGTCACGCGCGAGTGGATCGACGTCCTGCGTCGCGACTACAGCCATCCGTGCGTCATGGCCTGGGTGCCGTTCAACGAATCCTGGGGCGTGCCGAACCTCCCGGACGTGCTCGCGCAGCGCCACTTCGTCCAGGGTCTCTACAGCTTGACGAAGACGCTGGATCCGTCGCGCCCCGTGATCGGCAACGACGGATGGGAGTCGAGCGCGACCGACATCATCGGGATCCACGATTACGACGACAACATCGAGCGGCTCGCCTCGCGGTACCGGTCGGACGAGGACATTCCGCACCTCTTCCAGCGCGAGCGCCCGGCGGGGCGCGTGCTCGCCCTGGAAGGGCATCCGCACCAGGGGCAGCCTCTGATGCTGACCGAGTTCGGCGGGATCGCGTACTGCGACGAGCCGCAGCAGTGGTGGGGGTACTCCTGCGTCCACTCGCCGGAGGAGCTCGCGGCGCGATACCGCGCGCTCCTCGAGATGGTCCGCGGTCTCCCCGCGCTCTCGGGCTTCTGCTACACGCAGTTCACGGACACGTATCAGGAGGCGAACGGGCTCCTCACGATGGACCGCAGGCCCAAGTTCCCCATGGAACAGATCGCGGACGCGACGCGCGGTCCGCGCCTCCCGCGTCAGACCCAGGTGGCCGAGCAGGCGGCGCGAACGGATCGCGGCGAGCCGGGCAGCCAGCACCAGGTGGCGGCCCCGTGACGCACCGGCTCGAGCTCCGGAAGCCGGACGGACGATCCGTCGCGCTCTACGCGCGGCATCCGCTCACGGCGCCCGCGGAGGTGCCCGAGCCGCGGGGAGGCCCCGTGGACGCGCGGCCCCACGTGCGCTGGCATCCCTTTCGCGCGGAGTGGGTCGCGTACGCGGGGCACCGGCAGGACCGGACCTTCCTTCCTCCGCCCGACTACGATCCGCTCGCGCCCACGAGGCCGGGCGGGGAGCCCACCGAGCTCCCGGCGGGAGACTGGGAGGTCGCCGTGTTCGAGAACCGATTTCCCTCGCTGCGACTCGGCGCGCCGGCGCCGGCCCCGTCGGTCGTTCCCACGGGTCCCGGGACCGGAGTGTGCGAAGTCGTGGTGTACACGCAGGACCGGGAAGGGAGCCTCGGCGACCTCTCGCTCGATCGCGTCGATCTCCTCCTCGAGGTCTGGGGCGAGCGCACGCGCGCGCTGGGCTCGCATCCGGAGATCCGCTACGTGATGCCGTTCGAGAACCGGGGCATCGAGGTGGGCGCGACGCTCTCCCATCCGCACGGCCAGATCTACGCCTACGCCACGGTGCCCTCGATCCCCGCGACGGAGCAGCGCGAGGAGCGGCATCACTGGGAGCATCGCGGGAAGGGACTCCTCGCATCCCACATCGAGGACGAGATCCGGAGCGAGGCGCGCGTCCTGTATCGGGGAGACGCTGCCGTCGCGTTCGTGCCCGCGTTCGCGCGCTATCCCTACGAGGTCTGGGTGGCTCCGCGCGCGCCGGTTCCATCCCTCGACGCGCTCGACGCCCCAACGCGCGCGGACCTGGCGCGCGCGCTCCGCCTCACGGTGCGCGCCTACGACGCGCTCTTCGCGAAGCCGTTCCCGTACGTGATGGTGTTCCACCAGGCGCCCACCGACGGCTCGCCGCACCCCGAGGCGCACCTTCACGCGGAGTTCTATCCGCCCTACCGCACGGCCACGAAGCTCAAGTACCTCGCCGGGACGGAGATCGGAGCCGGGTTCTTCACGAACGACTCGATCCCCGAGGAGAAGGCGGCGGAGCTTCGGAAGGCCGCCGCGGCCGTGATGGCCGCGGACGCGGAATCCCCGGCGAGGGCGCGATGAGCCCCGTCTCCGCGTTCGAGGCGCGGTTCGGAAGGAGCGCCGAGGTCGAGGCTCGGGCCCCCGGGAGAGTCAACCTGATCGGCGAGCACATCGACTACAACGGCGGGCACGTGCTCCCGACGCCGATTCCAAGGCACGCGAGCGTGGCGCTCGCGTCGCGAGAGGACCGCGCGGGGCGTGTGGCGAGCCGGAACGCGGGCGAGCCCGGGGTGGTCGAGTCCTTCGACCTCGACGCTCCGAGCCCCTCGGGCTCCTGGGCCGACTACGCCCAGGGGGCCGCGGCCCTCCTCGAGGGCGAGGGGTTCGAGCTGTCCGGATTCGACGCGCTCCTCGACTCCACGGTCCCGATCGGAAGCGGCCTCGCGTCGAGCGCGGCGATCACGGTCGCGTTCCTGCGCGCGCTGCGCCGCCGGTACGACCTGAGGCTCGACGACGAGCGGATCGCGGTCCTGGCGCAGCGCGTGGAGAACGAGTTCGTGGGGGCGCGCGTCGGCGCCATGGATCCCATGGTGTCGAGCCTCGGACGGCTGGGCTCCGCGCTCCTGATCGACACGCGCGACCGGAAGCACCGGCTGATCCCCATCCCCGAGCCGGTCGAGATCGTCGTCGTCGACTCGGGAGTTCCGCACCGGCACGCCGGCGGGGAGTACAACCGACGTCGGGAGGAGTGCGAGCGGGCGCGAGAGGTCCTTGGCGTGACGTTCCTGTGCGATCTCGAGGAGCGCGACCTGCCGCGAGTCGCCGCGCTTCCCGAGCCCCTCGCGCGGCGCGCCCGGCACGCGATCACGGAGGACCGCCGCGTGCGGGACCTGGTCGTCCTCCTGGAGGAGGGGCGCTTCGACGCGATCGGGCCCCTCCTCGACGAGGGCCACCGATCGCTCCGAGACGACTTCGAGGTCTCCACGCCGGAGATCAATCTCCTCGTGGCCCTCCTCGCCGCGGAGGAGAGCGTCCTGGGCGCCCGCCTCACCGGAGGCGGATTCGGCGGATCCGTCGTCGCCGTCGCGCGCGCGGGTGCCGGACGCGCGGCCGCGGCGCGCGCGGTGGAGCGCTACCGCAAGGAGACCGGAGTCCCCGGAGCGGTGGTCACCCCGGACGCCGTCCCCGCGCCCGAGCACGAGGCCGTCTGAGCGTGAACGCCTCGCCCGCCCCGCTCCGCGGCGTGCCTCGCTCCATCTTCCGGAGCTTCTTCATGGGCGGCTTCGAGTGCTCCACGCACTGGAGCCGCCACGGGTACCGCCACGATCTCATCGTGCAGACGCGTCACGACGTGTTCGCCCTCGCGGACTACCGGCGCATGCGCGACCTCGGGCTCCTCACGGCGCGGGACGGATTCCGGTGGCACGCGGACGAGCCCGAGCCGGGACGCTTCGACTTCACGGGCGCGCGCGCGATGGTGCGGGCCTCGCTCGAGGCGGGCGTCGAGGTGATCTGGGATCTCCTCCCCGTCGGGTGGCCGGACCCCGTCGACGTCTTCGCGCCGGAGTTCCCCGAGAGGCTCGAGGCGTTCGCGCGCGAGGCGGCGCGAATGCTGCGCGAAGAGGGAGTCCCGGCGCCGATGGTGGCGCCGGTGAACGAGATCT
>DASTBC010000290.1 GCA_035712245.1 Candidatus Eisenbacteria bacterium | reverse complement strand
CCTCCCAGGTGAAAGAAGGATCGCCGACCCGAGCACGGGTCGTTGGCGGCAAAGGGGACTCAACCGTTTAGACGAGTTCGAGAGCGAACTCAAGTCAAACCCGCGTCATTCCTGCGTGGAATGCGTGGTGATTTGCACGGCATGAATCGGTGTCGCGTTCGTGGACGCGCGATCGCGACAAATCACCCGCGCAGCAGACTCGATTCGCGAATCGCAACGTAAGCGAAGCTCAGCTACGTTCTGGTCGCGGTCATGGTGCGGTAGGCAAGAGTCATTCGGCACGAGGGACGAACATGTACGGCCTGATCGGCAAGATGAAGGTTGTGGCTGGCCAGCGCGACGCCCTGATCAAGATTCTGCTCGACGACGTCGTCGGTATGCCGGGGTGTCTGAGCTATGTGGTCGCCAAGGATCCGATGGATTCAAATGCTGTCTGGATCACCGAGGTGTGGGAGAGCCAGGAGCACCACAAGGCATCTCTGTCTCTGCCTTCCGTGCAGCAGGCGATCTCACGAGGCAGGCCGCTCATCGCGGGATTCGGCGAGCGCTTCGAAACGGAGCCGGTCGGCGGTCACGGCATGAAGCCGTCCGATGGGAGCTAGCCCCGTTGGAAGTAGCCGAGCGCGGCTGACGCGACTGCCTTCGCAGTGGACCAGCCAGCCGCGCAGTTCTAGGCTGCGCCTCTAGGGTTTCATTCAGTCTCGAGCCTGGAGGCACAGGCCGTGTCGCTCACCACCAAGCTGACCCGCAATAACTACAGCGATCTGGTCTCCGCATATGCCCAGCGGCTCCACGCCGCGGCGGGCGATGAGCACCACATCGTCTCTCCGCTCGGAGCCTGGCTGCTGCTGGCGCTGACGGCGCCGATCGCTTCAGGCAGGGATCGCGAAGAGTTGGAGCGGGTGTTTGGGACCAATGTCGAGACCGCACGCCGAGTGGCAGACGATCTGCTCGCTGACCCACATCCTGAACTCGCGCTCGCCTTTGCGGCCTGGCACCGGGGCAGGGTCGGTGCGGAGCTGGAGGCCTGGAGGGAAGCGCTTCCACCGAGCGCCATGAGCGGGCCGATGCCTACACAGGCTGAAGCAGACGCGTGGGCCAGCGAACACACGAAAGGGCAGCTTCAGTCGATGCCCGTCGTGATAGGGGACGACTCTCGGCTACTGCTCGCGACAGCGGTCGCGACCGAAGTGTCGTGGAACTATCCGTTCGAACTCGTTCAGGCCAAGGAGCTGGCTGGCCCGTGGGCATCGCACGTGAAGCATGTCATGCGGCGCCGGGGCGGCGATCATGTCGTCGCAAGGACAGAAGCGGCCGGACTGGTGGGCGTCCAACACGAGTCATGCCGCACGGGTCTCGAAGTGGTTTCAGTGGTCGCCGCACCAGACGTACCGCCGGCGCGCGTCATCGCGGCAGCCTACGAGGTGGCGGCCTTGGTTACGAAGTTGCCCTCCAAGGCGTCGTTCGTGGATACGTTCGATCTTCCGGATAAGGGCCACGCCTGGATCGTTCGCAAACGAGTCCTCGCGGACTTCAATGGCCCGGAGCGCATCGTGAAATCCGAGGTCACCATTCCGGCATGGACTGCGGAGACGAAGCTCGAGAACTTGATCGAGACACCCGGTATCGGATTCAGCGAGATCGTGAAGGCAATTCTCCAGCAGTTGCCCCCAGAGCCACCCGGTTCTCGCGCTCAAGCAACCCAGGCCGCGAGAGCGCGGTTCGACACCAACGGTTTCAGCGCCGCGGCGGTGACCGTCATCCATGTGGCAACGATGGCCCAGCGCCTAGCCTTGCGCCCTCGGCTGGCGATCGAGCGCACGGTCGAAGTGCGATTCGACCGTCCCTTCGCGGTTGTGGCGACGACGAGCGCGGTTCCTCGCGGGCAGGTCCGTTCGTTGTGGGCGGGATTACCGGCGTTCGGCGCATGGGTGACCGAGCCGATGGAGCCGAGCGCGCCAAAGATGACCCGAGAGGACTGGTAGCGGCCCAAACAAGAAGGCCGGCGTCTGGAGAACGCCGGCCTGCCTGGTTTTTCGCTGATCGGGACTACTTGTCGGTCTTCGTGGTGGTCGCGGGCGCCGTGGCCGGAGCCGTCGTCGCCGGCGCGGGATCCGCGGGGGCCGCCGACGCCATCGCCAGGTGAGCGTCGAGCATGTGACGGCCGATCATGGA
>DASTBC010000289.1 GCA_035712245.1 Candidatus Eisenbacteria bacterium | reverse complement strand
CGGATGGCCTCGAAGGTCGGGACGACGTTGCGCTTGAGGCGCGCCGGGTCGTCGGCGGCGACGGCGGGGGACGTGATGGTCATGGGAAGGGCAAGGGTGAGCCACAGCGATCGGGGGCCAAGCATGCCGAAGAATAGCACCCCAGTGCCTCGACCCATTCCTTCCAATTGCTCCGGTTGGGGAGGCCTCAGGATCGACTAGGTCCGACCCTCAGCGCGGCGAGGTCTTCAGTGCGTTTCCCCAGCGAGCAAGGAACGCGGTCACGAAGCCGTGTTCGCTTGCGGGCTCGACGGCGAGCGGCGCCAGCGCGAGCGCGACCGAGAGCGCGAGATGATAGCCCTCGGAGCGGGAAGCCACCGCACGGCGGTAGGCTGGATGGGCGTCGTTGACCCACACGGTCGATTCCACCAGGCGCGCCAGCTCGTCCTGATCGCAACGGGTCTCGAACTCGATGGTGAGCCCGTAGCGAGCCGGTCTTCGCGCCGTGCCTGGGCCGGGCATGCTCGCTGCCGCGGCGGGGGGATTCGGCTCCTTGCTCGACGCGGGCTGCGGCCTCGCATCCGCGCTCTCGACCGCCGGCTCCGCGATCGCCACCGCTGAATCGTCGATCGATGCTGCCACCAGACTCCGCGCGTCCGCATGCGGCGCCGGTCCGCCGATCGGCAGCCTCTTCTGGCCGCCCGCGCGCCGCTCGACCAGCGTGCCGAGCAGTGGGAAGTCGTCGGCCATGTCGATCAGCACCTTCTCGAGATCGCGCTCGACCGGCCGCGTGACGCGGCGGCGCGCTTCTTCGGAGGCATCACGCGCGTCACCCCACTCGGCGAGTCGATCGAGCACCGCCTTCTGGATGGCCTTGCGGTACATGAGGTACATGGCGCCGCGCGCACCCGAGCGGATGAAGTCGGCCTTGTTGAGGGTAAGGCACTCGGCCAACCCGGGCACCTCGATCAGTCCGCCGATGAGCTGCGGTGTGGCCGGGGTGATGCCCAGCCACTCCCAGCCGCGGCGGATGATCTTGCCGAGTGTGCTGATGGCGATACCGCGCTCGTCCTCGTTCAGCGGCAGGGTGTCGCGCACCAGCTCCCCCCAGGCCGAGGGCTTCCGCCGCCGCCCGACGCGGACCTCGATGGTTCCGCGCTCACCAGCCGTGCGCGGCCGCGGTTCGAGCGGCCGGCCATTGACCAGGAATCGAATCCCGTCCGGATAGTGCGCGGACAGGAGGGCCCCGAAGGCCGGCTCGAACAGCGGCAGGTAATGGCGGCGCAGCGTCGCCTCGACGAAGCCCGCGTCGAGCAGCGGCGAGAGCTGGTTGGTGAGCTGGAGCCGCACGCAGGTCCCGCGCTCGGCGACGAGCCCTTCGGGATCCACCCATTTCCAGGGCGCGCGATGGCGGCTCGCCAGGTGCCAGCGCGAGGCCACGTGGTTCTTGCCGCGCCTCGTCTCGGTGTGAACCGAGTCGCAGATGAGGAGCGCCAGCTTGATGCCGACGCCCGCGAAGCCGATCCCCTGCCCTCGCGTCTTGGTGCTGGCGGCGATGTCGTGGTAGCGGCGCAGCTCGACGCGCTTCATACCCGAGCCGTCGTCCACGATGGTGAGCGTGCGCTGGGCTGCATCCACGGCGAGCGTGATGGTGCGCGCGCCCGAGTCGAGCGAGTTGGCGACGATCTCGGTGAGAATGGTCTCCTCGAGCGACCCCGTGTAGGCGTCGCGCAGGTCCTCGAGGAGATGGAGCAGATCGACTCGGGTCTCACCCATGCCGGCCTCCCTCGGTCCGCGGATTGCGGCTAGCGATGGATCATCTTACGCGCGGCAACCAGCTGATCCTGAAGCCCCAATTCCACGATCCAGCGCTCAATGTACTTCAAGTCGAGCTCTTCGCCCCGAAGCCCCAGAATCCCAGCGGCGTCCTCGATCTGCCGTTCCGAACCACCCTTCCTCGCCCACTCGAGCTTGGCGATCAGGATGTCCTCGGCGCTCGCGACATACATCGGGAAACCGTCGATCTCCGCTCGCACTCTCCGATCGAACTCCGTGCGGCTGAACGGCCTGGACTTGCGGATGATGAAGTCGACTTTCCAGCCGCTGGCCAGCTCGATCAGGTTGAATTGGTCCTCGGAAGCCAGGGCCTCCAGAGCGGTCTCTTCGACGACGTAATAGTCGGACGGCGGGAGACTCCTGACGAAGGTCCTGAGCTGATCCGGCGTGGGAGCGATGACCAGATCGATGTCCTGCGTCATGCGACTCCGGCCGTGGTAGGAGCTGGCAAAGGAGCCCGTCGCCATGTAGAGGATTCCCGCTTGCTCGAGGGCTCCGACGATCGTACGGAGCAGGCCGGAGCTGGTCACGGCAATCCATCGGGCAACGGGTCAGGCCAGAAGGCGATGCGGAGCAGCTCGCGGCTGACTTGACGCTCCGTCCAGTTCGGCTGCCTTGCTCGAATTCCTGCCCTGGCGAACTCGCGACCTAGGTCGGTCATCTCCAAGGCGAGCTTGAGTCGCTGCCCCCCCGTCATGCGGCGCAGAATCTCGAGCTGCATGGCTTCAGCTTCGCGCTCGTTCAAGGGCTACAGCTCCGAGCGGATCGCCCACAAGTCGGGGAACAGCGGCTTGTTCAGGGTGGTCTCGAGGTAAGCCGCGCCCATCGAGCCGCCCGTCCCCACCTTGGCGCCGATGGTGCGCTGCACCATCTTGACGTGGCGGTAGCGCCACTCCATGAGGCCTTCGTCCAGGTCGACCAGCCGCTCGCACACCGAGCTG
>DASTBC010000288.1 GCA_035712245.1 Candidatus Eisenbacteria bacterium | reverse complement strand
AAGCTGCGCTCGGACGACCCGCGCACCGTGGCGCTCCATCGTGACGTGACCCGCATCCTGGCCAGCGCCGAGATCCAGGGCGCCCGGCTCGCGCTGCGCGCCAAGCGGCCGGAGCTGGCGATCGAAGCGGCCCAGCGGGTGGCGGCGTCGGCGGGAACGGACTCCCTGATCGCGAGACGGGCGGACTTCTTCCTCGTGGCCACGTATCGCGAGATGGGCCGGGAGGAAGACGCGATCGCCCTCATGCGGGAGATCCTGAAGCGCTACCAGCCGCTTCCCGCGGCGCGACCGGGGGAGGAGGACGCGCTCCTGTCCGTGCCGCAGGCCATCATGTCGATGAGACGGGACATGCAGGACGCGCAAGGGCTCAGCGTGGCGGCGCGGGAGGCCGTGGCCTACTACCGCTCGCTCCTCCGGTCGCCCCGTCCCGCGGAGCTCGAGTCCCAGATCCGGGCGCGCCTCGTTCGAGTCCTGCTCGAGTTGGGCGACTACGCCGACGGATCGCGAGAGCTGAACGCTCTCCAGGCCCTCGTGGACCGGACTCCGTCCCTGGCGGGACTCAAGCCCGAGGTCCAGTACTCCGAGGCGAAGGTGGAAGCCATGCGGTCCGCGCGCTCGAACCCGGACCGCGCGATCAAGCTGCTCGAGGACTTTGCCCGCGACTATCCGAGGGCGCCTCAGGCCGCGCGCGCCCGGTTCGAGGCCGCGGTGCTCCTCGAAGGAGGGGGCAAGAGACGCGAGGCGCTCGAGCGCTACAAGGCGGTGGCCGAGAGCTATCCGGACGACAAGGAGGTCACGCCGACGGCCGTCTTCCGGCGCGCCATGCTCGAGGAGGGATTCCAGAACTGGGACGTCTCGAAGAACCTGCTCGAGTCGATTCCGCTCCTCTACCCCGACACCCGGGCCGCGCTCGAAGCCCCGCTGGCCGTGGTGAACCGGTACGTCCGGGCGGGGGACCGGAACGCCGCGAACGCCGCCCTGGAGCGGGCGGTCGAGACCTACGGAAAGCTCGTCGCGCGAGACACCCTGTCGTCGTACACGCCGCTCTATCGCTGGAACATCTACCTGTGCCAGGTCTCGCTCACCAAGTGGAAGGACGCCCTCCAGACCGTGGACGACATGGCCCGGATGCACCCCGAGCATCCCATCGTCGCGCAGGCCCTGCTCGAGGGAGCCAAGCTCGCCAACCGGAACAAGGACAGGGTCACCGCGAGCCGGTTCCTCTCCCGGTTCCTGGTCCTCTTCCCGAACTCCCCGCTGATCCCGGACGTGCGACGGGAGCTGGCGGGGCTGGGGTCGGGAACCGCCTCCTAGCCGCACCGTCCGTCCCAGCCTCTCGACCCTGGAAGTCCGTCCGCCAGGCGCTAAGAGTGTAAATTATTGTTTGCACATGTAAGATAGAATTGGCTACAATAGAACAGATAAGCACCCTAGCCGTGACCAGGTGACACACTTGGGGATGCAGGCCTGGCTGGTTCATCCGTCCACTCCGCCGTTCCCCGCGGCGAGGTGGCCAGCTCTGGGAGTCCAGAAATGCTCCGAAACCTGCTTCTCCTCTGCAGCGTCGCGGGCCTCGTGCTCGGTCCCTCCACGGCCTACGCGATCCCACCCATCGACCTCACGACGGCGGCCACGACCTTGACCAGCTCGGTGGACGACGTCGTCTGGTCGAACACGCTGCTGTTCCAGGCGACGGGGACGGGGGGATTCGATCCGTTTCTCCGTGTGCACGATCAGCAGAACTACGGCGGCACGCCGCTGGGAGTCGAGGAGGGGATGAACACGGACGGCGCCCGGCTCTACGAGCAACTCGGCGGCGGTGATCCTCACACGCACGCGATCCAGTTCGGGGAGTTGCAGATCGAGAACATCGGGGGCCAGGATTACTACGTCTTCACCCTCGACTTCGCGGAGCCGACCGGACAGGACTTCGAATTCCTCACGATCGAGGAGCTGCGCATGCACTCCGTCGATGAGGCGGCAGGCGGCGCGCTCACGACCGAGGCGGACGTGATCGGCGCAGCGGGTTCCATCGAGCACTACGACCTCGATCAGACCCAGAATCAGACCGTGTTCCTGGACTACACCGTCTCGAACCAGGGGAACGGCCAGAGCGACATCGACTTCTATATACCGGTCAGCTACTTCGCGGGCGCGACCGATAGCGACTACTTCTACACGTACATCAAGTTCGGTCGCGCGGACACGTTCGAGGGAGTGAGCTGGGCCGCGGATGGAAGCTTCGAGGAGCTTCGCGTGCTCACCAAGACCGGCGGCCGCGGCAACGCGCCGGAGCCCGGCACGATCGCGCTCTTCGGCATCGGCCTCGCGGGTCTCGCGGTCGGGCTGCGCAAGAACAAGAAGTAGAACGCTTCACGGACTCCGTCCTCTCCGCGCGGAGCGGTGGCGAAAGCCCCGCTCCGCGTTCGTTTCCGCCGGAGACCGCGGGCCGCGCGCGAGGTGGCCGTTTCTTGACCTTCCGACCTCCCCTGTGATAAGCTTCGCGTAATTCTATTCCCATGACACAGCGCAAGTTAACCCCCGCCCACTGGAGGCGCTCTTGAAGGACTTCCAGCCGACCCAGATCCGCAACGTCACACTCGTCTCCCACCACGGCACCGGCAAGACCTCCCTCGCGGAATCCTTCCTCTGGCGCACCAAGGCCACGACGCGGCACGGCAAGATCGAGGACGGGACCACGGCCCTCGACTTCTCGCCCGAGGAGATCCACCGGAAGATCACGATCAGCCTGGGGCTCGCTCCCATCGAGTGGCGCGGGAACAAGATCAACCTGATCGACACGCCGGGGTACGCGGACTTCATCGGAGACGCCGTCGCGGGGCTCAGCGCGGGGGATTCGGCGATTCTCTGCCTCAAGGGAGCTGCCGGTGTCGAGGCCGGGACCGAGATGATCTGGGAGCGCGTCCTCGAGCGCGGCTGTCCCGTCCTCTGCGTGGTCACGCAGATGGAGAAGGAGCACGCGTCCTTCTCGAAGACGATCCAGGTCGCGGGCGATCGGCTCGGCACGCGGTTCGTCGCGGTGGCATGGCCGATCGGGGAAGGGGACAAGTTCCGCGGCATCGTCGACCTCGCCGCGAACAAGGCGCTGATGTTCGAGAAGGACGGCTCCGCGAAGGAGGCTCCGATCCCCGCCGAGCTCGAGGCCGACGTGCAGAAGGCCCGCTCCGCGCTCGTGGACGCCGCCGCCGAGGCCGACGACACGCTGCTCGAGAAGTTCCTGGGCGGCGAGGATCTCTCGGTCGACGAGATCCACAAGGGCCTGCACGAAGGCGTGCTCCACCGCTCGTTCGTCCCGGCCGTGCCCGTGGCCGCGGTGCCGATGCTCGGAATCGACTTCGTTCTGGACACGATCCTCGATCTCCTCCCCTCGCCGGCCGACGCCGGCTCGGTCAAGGCCACGAAGCCCGGGGCCGAGGAGAAGGTCGAGCTCAAGGCCGATCCCGCCGCGCATCTCGCCGCTCTCGTCTTCAAGACGAGCAGCGAGTCCCACGCGGGCGATCTCTCGCTCATCCGCGTCTTCTCGGGGAACCTGGCCCCCGGCAAGGAGGTCTGGAACTCCAGCGCGCAGCGCGCGGAGAAGGTCGGCCAGGTCTTCACGATCAAGGGCAAGGACCGGAGCGACGCGGGGCACATCCCGGCGGGCGACATCGGGGCCGCGGTCAAGCTGCGCGAGACCCACACCGGACAGACCCTGTGCGACAAGAACCATCAGGTCCTCCTTCCTCCGATCCCGTTCCCTGGCTCCGAGCACGAGGTCGCGATCCATCCGAAGTCGAAGGGCGAGGAAGAGAAGATGGGCTCGGGCCTTCACAAGCTGAAGGAGGAGGATCCGACCATCCACGTGCGCGTGGACGGCGATCTCCACCAGACGATCCTCTCCGCGCTCGGGGACCTCCAGGTCGACGTCGTGCTCGAGAAGCTCCAGCGGCGATTCGGCGTCCACGTCGAGACCTCGAAGCCTCGCATCCCCTATCGCGAGACCATCCGCAAGACGGTGTCGAAGCAGGGTCGTCACAAGAAGCAGACCGGCGGCCGCGGGCAGTTCGGCGACGTGCACGTCCGGCTCGAGCCCCGGAAGCACGGCGAGGGGTTCGAGTTCGTGGACGAGGTCGTCGGCGGTTCGGTGCCCCGGAACTTCATTCCCGCCGTCGAGAAGGGAATCATCGAGGCGATGCACGAAGGCGTGCTGGCGGGATACCAGGTCGTGGACGTCCGGGCCGCCCTCTACGACGGCTCGTACCACTCGGTCGACTCCTCGGAAATGGCGTTCAAGATCGCCGGCTCCATGGCCTTCAAGGAGGGAGCGAAGGAGGCGAACCCGGTTCTCCTCGAGCCCATCGTGGAGGTCGAGGTGAAGGTCCCGAAAGAATTCGTGGGCGCCGTGACCGGAGATCTCTCATCCAAGCGAGGGAAGATCCTGGGGATGGCCTCCGAGGCGCGCTACGACGTCATCCGGGCGCACGTCCCCCAGTCGGAGCTCTACAAGTACTCCACGCACCTCCGCTCGCTCACGCAGGGGAGGGCTTCGCACCGGACCAGGTTCGCCCATTACGAAGAGGTTCCCCGCGAGCTCGCAGACCGTATCGTGGCCCAGGCACGCGCCGACAAGGAGGCGATGGCCTCGGCCTAATCCGCCGGATCCAAGGCTGGTCATGAACCCACGCACCGTCGCACTGCTCGTCCTGGGATGGATGATGGCCGCCTTCACGTTCCCGGGGTCGTCCCACGCGGCCACGCCCGGCGCGCCCGCGGGTGCTCCCGCGCGACGCGAGCGCCATGCCTCGTTCGCTCCACCGGCGCCGCGGGCCGCCGAGGTGCTCTCCGCGGCGGCTCTGGCGCGGATGCGCGCGGAGGGACGCTCCGTCCTCTGGGTGCACTTCACGGACAAGGGGATCCCCGATGCCGCCGCCTTCGAGCGCGAGATCCGCGCCGCCGGTGAGCGCGTGGACACGAAGACGCGCGCGCGCCGCGCGCGGGAGACCGGGGGGGCGTTCGTCCCCGACTTCTACGATCTCCCCGTGCGCTCGCAGTACGTGGACGCCGTGCGGGCCACCGGCGTCCGGGTGCGGCACGTCTCGAAGTGGCTGAACGCGATGACCGTGGTCGCCGATGAGGCTCAGGCTCGCAGGATCGCGGCGCTCCCCTACGTGCGCGTGGTCCATCCAGCACGTCCTTCGCGGAAGGTCGAGCCCGTCGGGATCGGTCCCGCGCAGGAGGGAGTCGCGCCGGAGGCGGATTCCGAGCAGGGCTCCGCGCCGGCGCCCGGGACGGACGGAACCGGGCTCACGCGCGCGGTGCGCGATCTGCCTGGGCCGGAGCCCGCCTTCGCGGCGCTTCCGAAGCCGATCAGCTACGGCAATTCGCTGACGGCCCTGACCGGCATCAACGTGCCGGCCGCGCACGATTCGGGATGGAGCGGCGCGAGCGTCGTCCTGGCGATGTTCGATTCGGGATTCGACAAGAACCACAATACGACGTCGCTCCTCGTCAAGATCGGGGAGCGCGACTTCGTGTTCCATGACAACAACACGTCGGACGAGCCCGGGCAGGACGCCCCGGGACACTGGCAGCACGGCACGGGCTGCTGGTCGGTGGCGGGCGGCTACTGGAGCAGCAACCTCGTCGGACCCGCGTTCAACTCTCGCTTCGTTCTCGCCAAGACCGAGTACAACCCCACCGAGACCCCGGTCGAGGAGGACAACTGGGTCGCCGCCGCCGAGTGGGCCGACTCGCTCGGGACCGATGTGATCTCGTCGTCGCTTGCATACAAGGACTTCGACGGCACCGCGAACGATTACGACTACTCCGACCTCGACGGCTACACGACCGTGGTCGCGCAGGGCGCGATCATGGCCGCGCGGCGCGGGATCGTGGTCGCGACCGCGACGGGAAACTCGGGCGGAGCGGCGGGCTCGCTCTGGTCCCCCTCCGACGCGGACAGCATCCTCGGGGTCGGCTCCGTCAACAACGTGAACATCATCTCGGGGTTCTCGGGCCGCGGGCCGACGGCGGATGGACGGATCAAGCCGGACGTGGTGGCCCAGGGCGAGGCCGTCTGGTGGGCCATCGCCGGCAGTGCGTCCCAGGTCGGCCAGGCCAATGGCACCTCGCTCGCGACGCCGCTCGTCGCGGGAGGGGCCGCGCTCGTGCGCGAAGCGCATCCGGAGTGGAGCGCCGCACAGGTCCGGAGCGCGCTGCTCTCCACGGCCGACAAGGCGGCGACGCCCGACAACAACTTCGGGTATGGCCGGATCAACGTCGCGGCCGCGATCTACAACTCGTCCCTCGGCGCACCCGTCGCCCCGCGGCCGTTCAACCTGCTCGTCCCGATCAACAACGGTATCGTGGACCACGGGCCCACGATCTTCCGCTGGCGGCGCACGACCGATCCTCAGGGCGGCGCGCTGTCGTACCGTGTGACGCTCCGCTCGATCGCGCCGCAGCCCTGCTGCCTCTTCACGTTCACGACGAGCGACACGTTCTTCTCCTACACCGGCTATCTCGGTCCGAACCGCACGTACGAGTGGACCGTCACGGCGATCGACCCGCAGAACAACGAGCGCGAGAGCCGGGACTTCTTCCGGTTCACCACCAACCCCACGACCAGCGTGCCGGTCCCGGAGCCTCCGCCGGGCGTGCCGCAGGTCGTGCTGCGTCAGAACCGGCCGAATCCGGTCCGGAGCTTCACCCAGGTCGATTTCGAGCTGGCGGGAACCCAGGGATGGATGCCGGTCTCGTTGCGGATCTACGACGCGGCGGGCCGGCTCGTGCGGACGCTCCTCCAGGACTTCGTGGAGCCCATTCCCACGCAGTGCTCGGTCACGTGGGACGGCAACGACGATCGCGGGCGCCGGGCGAGCTCCGGCATCTATTACTATCGGCTGGAAGTCGGCGAGGCCGTGGAGTCGCGCCGTCTGGTCCTGCTGCGGTGAGGCGGCGAGCGGAACCACGTCGCTGACGTGACGAGCGGCCGCGCCGTGGCGGCGTGGCCGAAGGGGGTCTCGATGTCCGGTCATTCCAAATGGGCGACCATCAAGCGCAAGAAGGGCGCGCTGGACGCCAAGCGTGGCAAGACCTTCACGAAGTGGATCAAGGAGATCACCGTCGCGGCGCGCGCCGGCGGCGGGGACCCCGCCGGGAATCCGCGGCTCCGCACCGCGATCGCCGGCGCCAAGGGCGTCAACATGCCCGCGGACAACATCGAGCGCGCGATCAAGAAGGGGACGGGCGAGCTGGAAGGCACCACGTACGAGGAGATCACGTACGAGGGCTACGGTCCCGGCGGCGTCGCGATCCTCATGGACTCCCTCACCGACAACCGGAACCGGACGACCGGCGAGCTTCGACACCTCCTGACGAAGAACGGCGGCCGCATGGCCGAGGCCGGATCGGTGCAGTGGATGTTCCACTCCAAGGGGATCATCGTGGTCCCCCGGGCGGGCGTGGACGAGGAGAGCCTCCTCTCGCTGGTGCTGGATGCCGGCGCCGAGGACGTTGACATGGACGATCCCGAGACGTATGAGATCAGAACCGCGCCGGCTCAGCTCGAGCCCGTCCGCGCGGCGCTTGCCGCCAAGGGCATCTCCATCACCTCCGGCGAGCTGGCCAAGGTCCCGCAGAACACGATCGCGCTCGGCGAGAAGGACGCGGAGCAAGCCTTGAAGCTCATGGAGGTGCTCGAGGACCATGACGACGTCCAGCGGATCTCCTCGAACCTCGACATCAGCTCGGAGATCCTCGCGAAGCTCCAGTAGCGCGCCCGTTCATGCGCCCGATGCGCCAGCAGCGGGCGCAAGGGGTGGCGGTGGGGTGATCCCCGGGACGCTGATCCTCGGCGTCGACCCCGGCAGCCGCGCCACGGGATACGGCGTGTTGCGGCTGGCCGGCGGCCGCATCGCGTACGAGCGCTCCGGCGTCATCACGCCTCGCGCCGCGCACTCCTTCTCCGACCGTCTCCTCGCCGTCTACGACGGCCTCCGATCGTTGCTCGAGGAGATCCGCCCGGACGAGGTCGCCGTGGAAACGGCGTTCGTGCGGAAGAGCGCCCTCGCGGCTCTCCAGATCGGCCACGTCCGGGGCGTGATCCTCCTCGCGGCGCGCCAGCACGGCGCGGCGATCCACGAGTACACGGCGCCCGAGGTGAAGCTCGCCGTGGTGAGCCACGGAGCCGCCGGGAAGGGGCAGGTCGGGTTCATGGTGCGCCGGCTCCTGCCCGGCGTGGGCGAGGTGCGCGAGGACGAGGCGGACGCGCTCGCGGTCGCGCTCTGTCACGCGAATCGGGCGCCGATGCGGCTCGCCCTGGGAGGCACGCGATGATCGACGCCGTCACCGGAACGCTCTACTCCAAGACGCCCACCTACGCGGTCGTCTGTGTCGGGGGGTTCAACTTCCGCGTCCTGATCTCGGTCTCGTGCTTCGAGACCCTCCCGGCGGTGGGCAAGGACGTCTCGCTCCTCACGTATCTCCACGTCCGCGAGGACGCGCTCCAGCTCTTCGGTTTCGCCGACGAGGTCGAGCGGAATCTCTTCGAGCGTCTGATCTCGGTCTCGGGCATCGGGCCCCGGCTCGCGGTGGGGATCCTGAGCGGCGCGACCGCGTCGCGCGTGCGCGAGGCGATCGAGAACAGCGACGCCGACTTCCTCGTCACGCTGCCAGGCGTGGGGAAGAAGCTCGCGCAGCGGCTGGTCGTGGAGCTGCGCGAGAAGTTCGCCCCCGGCACCGCGGGCGCAGGGATCCCATCCGTGTCCTCGGGCACTCCCGGCGCGCTCCAGGTCGGGGCCGCGGGCGACGCGATGGCCGCGCTCATGACGCTCGGATTCACGCGTGGCGGCGCCAAGTCGGCGATCGAGGACGCGCTGGCCGAGCTGGGCTCCGAGGCGACGGTCGAGGCGCTGGTGCGTCGCGGGCTCCAGCAGGGGGTGCGCTAGCGCATGGCGCCGGAGCCGAGGAAGCCGAAGGCCCCCACGTCCCGCGCGCCGGGACGCGTCGCCGGCGGCTCCTTGCGCGGCATCTCCGCGCCCGTGCCCGAACACGAGCGCATCACCGACCCCGAGCCGATCGGGAGCGACCGCGAGCTCGACCGCAGTCTGCGGCCGCAATCCCTGGACGAGTTCGTCGGGCAGGAGTCCCTGCGCGAGCAGCTCCGGATCGCGATCGAGGCGGCCCGCGGGCGCGGCGAGGCGCTGGATCACGTCCTGTTCCACGGCCCGCCGGGTTTGGGCAAGACGACGCTCGCGTCCATCTGCGCCTCCGAGATGGGGGTCCAGTTCGTCCCGACCTCCGGTCCCGTGCTCGAGAAGTCCGGCGACCTCGCGGGCCAGCTCACGAAGATGGAGCCGCGCGGGTGCCTCTTCGTCGACGAGATCCACCGGTTGAACCCCGTCGTCGAGGAGTACCTCTATCCGGCGATGGAGGACTTCGCGATCGACATCATGCTCGACCGCGGCCCCAACGCGCGGAGCGTGCGGCTCGAGCTGAAGCCCTTCACCCTGATCGGCGCCACGACGCGCACGGGGCTCATCAGCGCGCCCCTGCGCGGGCGGTTCGGGCTGATCGCGCGGCTCGACTACTACAACACGGCCGAGCTGACGCGCGTCATCAACCGTTCGGCGAAGATCCTGGGTGTCCCGATCGACGTGGGCGGCGCGCACGAGATCGCGTCCCGGTCGCGAGGCACGCCGCGCGTGGGGAATCGGCTGCTGCGCCGCGTGCGCGACTACGCCGAGACGCGCGCGAAGGGGAAGATCACGGCCGACGTGGCGCAGGCGGCGCTGCGGCTGCTGGACGTCGACGCGCGCGGGCTCGACGACATGGATCGCAGGATGCTCGAGGCGATCGTGCTGAAGTACGGCGGCGGTCCGGTGGGGTTGAATACCATCGCGGTCGTGGTGGGCGAGGAGGCCGGCACGCTGGAGGACGTCTACGAGCCCTATCTCATCCAGGAAGGGTTCCTGAAGCGCACGTCCCGCGGCCGCGAGGCGACCGATCTCGCGTTCACGCACCTCGGCCTCCCGCCGCCGGAGCGGAAGAGCGAAGCAGCGCCGGGGAACGGCGCGGGAGGAGTGGCGGACAAGCCGCCGCCGGATCCACAGAGCTCCCTCTTCTGATTCGCCCGCGCCCGAGATAATCCTTGCGTCGACAGCACCGCGCGGCCACAGGTCTTGCGACGCTCCTCGCACGACTCGCCCCTCTCACCGTCCTCGCAGCCCTCGCCCTCCCGTTCGAGAACGCGCGGGCTCAATCCAGCGGAGCGCCGTCTCCCTCGATGGCAGCGGCCCCGGACACCGCCGTTGCCGCGCGGTCCGGGTCCAAGTTCGTCGATCCCGCGGACGGGTGGTTCGACATCAGCGCCTTCTTGGAAACTCCCGGCGGCTTCGCGCCGTTCCTGGTGCCGATCACGGAGCCGGCGGTGGGCTACGGAGTGGGAGGCGCTCTCGTCTTCATCCGGAAGAATCCGCCCGTGGTCGGCGGCGGCTACCGGAAGCCGAACGTCCTCGCGGTCGGCGGCATGGCGACCGATGACGGCAGCTGGGCGGGATTCGCGGCGCACACCGCGTCGTGGCGGGACGACCGGCTGCAGACCGTCGTCGCGGTCGTGAAGGGATCCATCGATCTCGATTTCTACGGGATCGGCGAGGGGCCTCTCAACGAGCACCCGGTCGGCTACGACCTCGAGCCGGTGGGTGGCCTGGCTCAGGCCAAGTATCGGATCGGGCGCACTCCGGCGCAGGTCGGGTTCGGGTACGGGCTCGTCGGATTCGACGCGACGTTCGAGAACGATTCGCCCCCCGAGGGCATCGTCCCCGACGAGCTGGAGTCGCGCGTCGGAGGCGTCATGCCGGCGCTCGTCTACGACACGCGCGACAACATGTTCACGCCGCTGAACGGTCTGTGCGCGGCGCTGGAGGGCGGGATCTACCGGGAGTGGCTGGGAAGCTCGTCGGACTTCGAGCGGGTCCGGCTCACGGCGATCGCGTACCGCCCGCTCACGCCGAGGGTTCATCTCGGCGCGCGTGGCACGGTCGCATCGAGCTTCGGCGACGCGCCCTTCTACGCGAGGCCCTTCATCGCGCTCCGAGGGGCGCCCATGATGGCGTACGTCGGCGAGAGCGCCGCGAGCCTCGAGGTCGAGGGCCGGTGGCAGTTCTGGAAGCGCTGGAGCGCGGTCGGGTTCGTGGGAGCGGGCAGCGCGTGGACGGACTTCATGGAGTTCGAGAGCTCCCGCGACATCGGCACCGGCGGCGGAGGGTTCCGCTACGAGATCGCCCGGCGGTTCGGGCTCCACATGGGCGTGGACGTCGCCTGGGGTCCGGACGAGCCCGCGCTCTACGTGCAGTTCGGCAACGCGTGGTTCCGGCCGTAGTGACGGCGGTCTAGAGTGCCGGCGCGGGCGTGGGCGCCTCCTCGCCGACCGCCTCGAGGTAGTCCCTCCGTGCGGCGTCGAACATCCGGATCAGATCCTTCCGCTCGGCCCTCAGCCTTCCGAGGAGATGCCGGTTGCGCCAGGCGATGACGGCCATGTGGAGCGTGGCGCGCTCCCGCGCGATCCATCGGAAGTAGAGATAGGCGAAGAAGCCGAGCGGAATCGAGAGCGCGAGCACGCCGGCGATCACGGGCCAGGACCATCCCGCCCCGAAGCGGAGCGCGGCGCCGGTCAGCGCGTAGGCGAGCGGGAAGATGACCGCCCCCGCCACGATGCGCGTGGCGGAGAACAGAACGGCCCGCGGAGTCGTGGCCAGAGCGATCAGGTTCGTCAGCCGGTAGGGGACGTAGTTCAGGATGAGCCCGGCCGCCGCCGGGACGGCTCCCAGCAGGCCGCCGATCAGGAGGCGCAGGCTGGAACGCATGGCGGCGCGGCGGTCGGCCTGCTGGCGCACGTCCGCCCGCGCGAGGCCGAGGGCTTCGAGCTTCCGACGGTACGCCAGGGTGCGGCGCCAGCCCGAGTAGACGCGCTCGGGGTCCGCCTTCTGGAAGTAGAGGATGCAGCTCGCCATCCGGCGCAGGAGTTCCAGATCCTCCTCTCCGGGGCGTCTTTCCCGGAGATCCTCCAGATAGAGCCGCTCCACGTCGTGCACGAACTCCGCGATCACGTCGTTCGGCACGTTCAGGATCAGCGCTTCGAGGCTCCGCTGCATGACCTCGGTCAGCGCGCGCACGGCACCCTGCGGGTCCTGCTCTCCCCGGCTCAGGAACGGGGCGAGATCGAGACGCTCGCCGACCGAGAGCACGACGTCGCTCTGGAATTGCATGCGATCGGAGAAGAAGACCCCCACCGGAACCACGGAGAGCGTCCCCTTGCGACCCGGCAGCGATTCGTAGCCCAGCGCGAGGCGGGCCGCACCTGTCTTGAGCGGGAGGATCCGGCGATCCGTCAGGCTCTCGCCTTCGGGGAAGATCACGACCGCGCCGTTGCGGTCGAAGAGGCCGTGGCATTCGCGGAAGACCTCCTCGTTGCGGTACGTGAGGTCCGGATGGTCCTGCCGCCGGTACACGGGCAGCGCGCCGCACGCGCGCGCGATGACACCGCGAATCCAGGGTGTGAAGATGAAGCTGCCCGCGAGGAAGTGGAACCGCCGTCCGAGGCGTGTGCCCAGGAGGAAGACCTCGCTCAGTGTCGCCGGATGGTTCGCGATCACGAGCAGAGGACCGGAGGAAGGAATCCGTTCGAGGTTTCGGACCGTGATGCGCTTGAAGTAGCTTCCCACCACGGCCCGCACGAGCGTGAGCAGGGCCGCGTAGACGGTGGAGCCGATCATGGCCGATCCCCCCGACGACGGGCGGAGTGTAGCCCTCCAGTATGAGCTTGAGAACGTCCGACTTCGACTTCGAGCTGCCTCCCGAACGGATCGCGCAGCACCCGGCGCCTCGTCGGGACGGATCGCGGTTGCTGGTCCTGGATCGCGCCTCGGGCGGCGTGCGCCATGTGGGGTTCAGGGACCTGCCATCGCTCCTTCGGCAAGGGGACCTCCTCGTCGTGAACGACACCCGCGTGATCCCGGCCCGGCTGCTGGGCCGGCTGAGGAGGGGCGCCATCGGCGCCATCGGCGCCGTCGGCGCCGCGCAACCGGGATCCCCCGAGGGATCCGGCGAACGCGACGTGGAGATCTTCCTCCTCCGCGAGGAGCCGGCGGTCCGTCCGGAGCGCATCTGGACCACCCTGGCCCGTCCCGCCCGAGCGCTCCAGGTCGGCGCCGTGGTCCACTTCGCCGATCCGGCCTATTCGGCCCATGTGTTGGGTACCGGCGAGCGGGGGGTGAGGCATGTCGCGTTCCGCCCAGCGGCCGCGCCTCGGCGCATCGACCCGGATGGCCAACTTGCCCCGGGGCAAGTGAGGACCGGAACCCATTCGCGAACGACCCAACGGGCCCCGGGGACAGTCCGCACCGCGAATCCACTTGCCCCGGGGCAAGTGGTGTCAGGAAAGGTGGACACCTCCGCGGCCGAACTTGCCCCGGGGCAAGTTGTCTCATTCGAAACCTGGCTCTCACGGGTTGGACACATTCCGCTTCCGCCGTATATCGACCGGCCGGACGAACCCGAGGACCGCGAGCGATATCAGACCATCTTCGCCCGGGATCCCGGGTCGGTGGCCGCGCCCACCGCCGGGCTTCACTTCACCGACGAGGTCACGGACGCCCTTCGGGCGCTCGGCGTCACGATCGCCACCGTCACGCTCCACGTGGGACCGGGGACCTTCCGTCCGGTCGCGACCGAGAACCCCGCCGAGCATGTCCTGGACTCCGAGCCCTACCGAGTTCCGCCCGAGACCGTGGCCGCGATCCGCGCCGCGCGCGAACGCCGCCACCGGGCCGTGGAGTCCTCCGCCGGACCGGCCACGGCACTGGGGAATCGCATCGTCGCGGTCGGCACCACCGCGGTGCGGACGCTCGAGTCCTGGGCGCTCGCGGGCGAACCCGATGACGGCGCGTGGCGCGAGACGGGGCTCTTCATCCTCCCGCCGTTCGACTTCCGCGTGATCGACGGGATGATCACGAACTTCCATTTGCCGAAGTCGAGCCTCCTCATGCTGGTCTCAGCGCTCGCCGGACGGGAGCCCGTGCTCGACGCGTACCGCGAGGCGGTCGCGCGCGAATACCGGTTCTACTCGTATGGAGACGCGATGCTGATCCTGTAACGCGCCGGACCGCGCGACCGCACGTCGGCACGGCTCCCGGCCGCACGGCCGCCACGGCTCCCGCTGCACGGCCGCCAGGGCTGCCGGCTGCACGGCTTACCACGGCTGCCGGCTGCACGGCTACCACGGCTGCCGGCTGCACGGCTGCCGGCTGCACGGCTGCCACGGCACGGTCAGCCCCTCGGCACCCCCGGCTTCGTTCTGCACGGCGTCTCGCGTTTCGCTCAAGTTTTCGCCGCCCATGCCGATCCATTGAGTCGCCGGACACCTCTGCCCGCGCCCTTCCAAGCCACAGGCCCTCCGCTACTTACCTTCACCCCGGCCAGGTCCTCGCCACCCCGGCACGCGCATTGCCTTCTGGTTCTGCAGAACCACTCGCCGGAGCCCCACGACGGGCTCGCCCCGGCACCCCACATCGACAGTGCAGAGCGACATCCAGGAGGGATTCCGCCATGCCACGGACCCAGCGCAGCAGGCGTGTGAGGACGCGTGTGAAGCGAACCAGGACCGCCAACCGGAGCCGCAACGCGGCGAACGGAACCGGAAACCACACGGCCGCCGACAACCAGGCCGAGGTGCTCGAGATGCTCCGCAATCGCCGGTACGTCGCGTTCGTGCGCGCCATCGTCGGCGCCGCCCGTCTCCGGAACTCGTCGCGCTAGAGCGAGGCCCTCGACCCATGTCCCGACTCCTCACCCCCGAAGAGATCCAGGCGCTCCGCGCGGACCTGCCGTTCGTCCCCGCGCCACGCGAGCACTTCCACATCGTCGTCGACGCGGGCCACGCGGATCTCCTCCCCGAACAGGTGGACGACCTGAAGCCCGGGGACGTGATCGTCCTGGACCGTCATGCGAACGGAGTCGTCGAGATCGTCGCGAACGCGGCGACGGTCGCGTACGGAACCCTCGTCGACGTCGACGGGCGCGCGGCGGTTCGCGTCGTCTCGCTCGCCGAAAGGAGCCGGACGTGAGCGCGACCTTCACCTACGCCGTCGCCCTGGCCGTCGCCTTCGCCGTGATGTACGGCATCGCGCGCGCCCTGAACCGCCCCATGCCGGAAGAAGAGGACATCTCGTTCGGACCTCCCGCGGAGATCAAGGTCCTCTCCCGCGCGACGCTCGGGCGCGGGCGGAACCTCGTGATCGTCGAGGTCGAAGGGCGCCGTCTCCTCCTCGGCTCCACCCGCTCCGAATGGACCGCGCTCGCCGACCTCGGACGTGTGAGCGCCGACGGCACCCACGCTCATGACCCGTTCGCG